>JANTGQ010000029.1 GCA_024762845.1 Nitratifractor sp.
GGAGACCAGGTTTTCCACGAGGGAGAGACTGCCCTGGCTACACTAAACAGATTTTTGAATGAATATATTCAAGAGTGTATCAATACAGTACACATTCTACCCTTCTACCCATACTCCAGCGATGATGGCTTCTCTATTGTAGATTATAAAAAAGTGTGTCCGCTTAAAGGGTCGTGGCGAGATATAGAGCGCTTAAGCCAAAACTACCACTTAATGTTTGATGGCGTAATCAACCATATGAGCCAATTGAGTGACTGGTTTGAAGAGTATCTTAAAAACAATCCTAAATTTGACAACTTCTTTACAGATATCGACCCATCTACCGACCTAAGCAAGGTTGTGCGACCACGTACATCACCACTGCTTACAGAGTTTCTAGACAGCGAGGGAAAGATTAGAAATATCTGGACAACCTTTAGTGCTGATCAAGTAGATCTTAACTATAGCAACTATAAAGTGCTGGTGGCTGTGCTGGATGTACTCCTGTTTTATGTACTTAAGGGTGCAAAGTATCTACGACTAGATGCTATTGCATTTATATGGAAGGATTTAGAGACAAGCTGTGTGCATCTGCCTCAAACACATGCGATTATTCAGCTAATGCGCGATGTAGTGCATGCTGTTGCAGATGAAGTATTTATTATTACAGAGACAAATGTTCCTCATGACGAGAATATCTCCTACTTTGGCTCAGGAAATGACGAAGCTCAAATGGTTTACAACTTTACGCTTCCACCTCTGCTGGCATTTAGCATACTTAAAGGAGACACCCGCAAACTGACCGCCTGGGCAAAAACTCTTAAACTGCCGTCGAATAAAGTCTGCTTCTTTAACTTTACAGCCAGCCATGACGGCGTTGGAGTGCGTGCTATAAGTGATATACTTGATGATAGCGAAGTAGACTTTTTGGTAGACACGTGCAAAGCGCATGGTGGTCTGGTCTCTTACCGATCTGTGGAGGGCGAAGGTTTGGCACCATACGAGCTTAACTGCAGCTATATCGATATTCTCACACACCCCAAAGAGGAGAATACTACACGTACAAAACGGATGATACTCTCGCAAGCTGTTACACTGGCAATGCCTGGGGTTCCCGGAATATATTTTCACTCTCTAGTTGGCTCTCAAAACTATCATGAGGCAGTTCGAAAGAGCAGACGAAACCGTGCAATCAATAGAGAAAAGCTAAACTTCGATAATATTAAAGAGGAGCTCGAAGACCAAGGAAGCCTGAGGTCTCACATATTTAAGAAGTATAAGCAGTTAATCTCTATTCGCATTAATGAGCAGTGTTTTGACCCCCTCTCAAACTTTGAGTTTTTAGAGCTTGCACCAGAGCTCTTTGCCATTAAAAACTACGCCAAAGATTGCAGCGAATATATAATTGCACTCCATAACTTTAGCGCTAAAGCAGTAGAGGTAGACCTTTCGCAATATGAAGAGAGTGAACTCTTTGACATTATAACAAGAAAGCAGTATAAACCAAAACTCACTATCGAAGCTTACGATATACTATGGCTTAAAAAGGTGGGACTAGATGAGTCTGAGAGTTGCAGGGTGGTTTAAGCCACTTAAGGTTTAAGTCGGGTAACTACCCTCCTGTAAGAACAATACTATTCGTATTTCTTCGTATCCTTCTCGTCTAAAAGTTCATCGCCAAGCTCAAAATAGCTTCTTCCAACTCTTGCTAATATTGGTCTATTGAGTGCTATTTTTAAATTGTCACTATCTTCTACCAACGCATTATTGATATAAACTTTCTTCACTTCTACAATAACCGGTATAGTTGCTGATCCATCTAACTCTACCTCTTTTAAGTATTCGCAAAAAAGCACAATTTGAGCACTCTTGGGAACTGCCGGGTAGTCTGGATTTAAAACTTTCGAATCGATATGAAGTGCACTATACTCACTTCGATTATACTCTAGTGGTGCTGCGGACTCATCAAGCTCTTTAAGGTCACTTGGCTGTGCAATTACAATAGAGCATTTTTTGGTATCACGAAGATTTTTAAGAGTATCTTTTTCGCTCCCGTCACTCTTGTGCCCAATAGATATTAAAAGCGTAGCAGGGCTTGACGAGAGGGGAATAAAGTAGCTAAATGGCGCTAAATTTAATATATCTTTATCTGAGAGTGTACTTACCCACGCAATAGGTCTTGGTACAACCAGGTTCGATATCAACTTATAGACATCATTTGTTTCTAAATCTTCTATTGTATAGTGCACGTAGATCCTTTTTGAGAAAATTATACATAAAAACAGAATATTATACTACTATTTATGGCAGTTTGAGACAAAATAGTTAAAAAATTTACCTAAACAACTGTAGCTACTGTTACAAATACTCGATAGTTACTCTACTAATTTCTTAAAAGTTAGCCACAATTAATATTTATTTTAATATAATTGTGGTAAAATGCGCCACCAAAAAGTGCTATGGACTGTACTTTAAAACACAAAATATTACCAAGGTAGGAAAATGACAGTAATCAGATTAACAAGAATGGGTAGAAAAAAGAAACCATTTTACAGAGTTGTTGTTACAGACAGTAGAAAAAGAAGAGATGGTGGTTGGATTGAGTCTATAGGTTACTATAACCCAGTTGTAGAGAACAAAGATATCAAAATTGACGAAGAGAGATTAAACTACTGGTTAAGCGTTGGTGCACAAATGAGCCCAACTGTAAAAAGAATTACAGGTAAATAATTTATGGTTAAAGATTTCATTGTAGAGTATGTAAAGCTTATTGCTAAACACCCAGAGTCAGTATCTATTGACAGTAATACTCTCGATGAAAATCTCACCGAGTTACTACTTTATGTTCACCCCGACGATATCGGTAAAGTTATTGGAAAAGATGGGCGTATGATTAGCTCTATCAAAACAGTAATATCTGGTTGCAAACCAAAGGGTGGACCAAGCTACAAAGTTAGTGTAAAAGCGAAAGATGCAGAGTAAAGATAACTTTTTAGTTGCACAGTTTGGAAGAGCTGTTGGATTAAAAGGCGAACTTAAACTCAATCTTCATACAGATTTCCCCGAACAATTCAAAGTTGGCAGAGTTTTGTCTACCAATAGAGGACCTCTTACAATACAAAACTACAACCCCAAACGTAATCTTATTAAAATAGTGGGTATAGATACTCCAGAAGATGCAAAACGCATAACAAATGCCAAGGTTTTTTCTTCTAAAGAGGAGACTTTAAAGTATTGTAACCTCAAAAAGGGTCAATATTTTTGGTTCGATTTAATAGGATGTAGCATTGTAGAAGATTCTGAAGTGCTAGGAGTAGTTAGCGAAATCCAAAGACTTCCACAGGGTGACTACTTTTTAATTAATACAGATGAGAAACTCATCCAAAGCGGTATGGCAAAAAGTTTTTTACTCCCCTATTTGCCACACTTTGTTAAAAATGTAGATATTGAACAAAAAATTATCACTGTTAGCTCTGCAAAAGATATCTTAGAAGCGAGTTAAATGCGTTTTAATTTTGTAACACTCTTTCCCAATATTATAAAAGGGTACTTTAGCGACTCTATTCTTCATAGAGCAATAGAGAGTAACCTTATCGAGCTACACTACTTTAATCCAAGAGACTACTCTACAAATAGACATAATAAAGTTGACGACGCAATAGTTGGCGGTGGTGCAGGTATGCTTATGAGCATGCAGCCACTTGTAGATACTATTAAAGATATTAAAAAAAACGACCCAAAAACTAGAGTTATTGTTTTAACACCCGTTGCCAAACGTTTTATTCAAGCAGATGCTAAACGATTGGCAAAAGTAGACTCAGTAACTCTCGTTTGCGGAAGATACGAAGGCTTCGACGAAAGATTTATCGAAAACTATGTAGATGAAGTCCTCAGTATTGGCGATTTTATACTCACCGGTGGTGAGTTAGCAGCCATGACACTCTGCGATGCAATTGCTCGAAATGTCGATGGAGTGCTTGGAAATAGCGACTCTTTAGTCGAAGAGAGCTTCGAAAATTCACTTTTGGAAGCACCATCTTTTACAAAACCAAATATTTATGAAGAAAAAGCAGTAGTTTCAGAGTTTCTAAAGGGTAATCATAGTAAAATCGCGTCCACTAAACTGAATTTAGCTTTGTGTAAGACAAACTATTTTAGACCAGATATTTTTTGTAAGGTAAAGGTTGGGCATGAAAAATAAATACATTGAGAGCTTTGAAAAAGCACAAATCGAAAGTAAAGAGATTCCTGAATTTAGAGCAGGTGATACAGTAAACGTTGCAGTTAGAATTAAAGAGGGAAACAAAGAGCGTGTTCAAAATTACGAAGGTGTATGTATTTCACTTCGTGGTGAGGGAGCAGGTAAAACATTTACAGTTAGAAAAATCGGTGCCAACAATGTTGGTGTTGAAAGAATTTTCCCAATCTACTCTGAGAGTATTGAATCTATTAAAGTAGTTAGAAGAGGTAGAGTAAGAAGAGCAAAACTATTCTATCTTAGAAATCTACGTGGTAAAGCTGCTAGAATTAAAGAGCTTCGTAGAAAATAGTACCTTGAGCCCCTTGGCTCAAATTAAATGAAAACACTCAAAAATATACTCCATAAACTACTCTATTTATTACAACTTTTTTTAATACTCATCTATATTGTTTTAGAAGAGCTTATTTGGGAACAATTTGCAAAGCCCATCTTTCGCTACCTAAAATATTTACAACTATTTGCAAAACTCGAACACTTTTTATCTAGACAAAACAGATATTTTATACTTGCTTTCTTTCTAATAATACTTGTCATTGCAGAGCTAATGGGAATTGCAACACCTATTATTGCCCTACAAGGGTATATAATTGCTGCCATTGCTCTCTATGCGCTAAAGTTACTTCTCGCTGCTTTTGCTTTTTGGATGCTCAATACCCAAAAGGGTAAACTACTCTCATTTAAGTGGTTTGCTTATCTTTACGAAAAAGTAATCACAATAAAAGAGAAAATCGAAAACAGCCCAATCTACAAAGCTATTGTATTACGTGCAAAAAGAGTTAAGATATTTCTCAAAATTAAATATAGAGAGTTTAAAAACTATCTTCTTAACAGATTTTGGCGCTAATAGATGGATAAATATTCACTTCTAAAAGACTACTTTGGTCACAGCAGCTTTCGCCCGCTCCAAGAAGATGTAGTAGACTCTATTATAGAACATAAAGACCTTCTCTTAATTTTGCCAACAGGTGGGGGTAAATCGCTCTGCTATCAGCTCCCTACCCTTTTAATGCCAGGTGTTACTGTAGTTGTCTCCCCTCTTTTGGCACTTATGCACGACCAGGTTGTAGCACTAAAAGCTAATAATATCAGTGCTGCAATGCTAAGCTCTATGCAGTCTATAGAGGAGATTAGAGAGATAGAGCAGTCACTCTTTAAAAACGAAATTAAACTACTCTATGTCGCACCCGAGCGATTTAACAACAGTTACTTTTTAGACCTGCTTAAAAATATAGAGATAAACTTCTTCGTAATCGACGAAGCACACTGTGTAAGCGAATGGGGGCACGAGTTCCGCGAAGATTACCGTAAACTCTCATTACTAAAAGATAATTTTCCCAACACCCCAATTGCTGCATTTACAGCAACAGCCACCAAAGCAGTAGAGAGCGACATTGCCTCTGCTTTACAGCTAAAATCTCCAAATATTGTGCGTGGTAAGCTCTTTAGAAAAAACCTAACCATTACAGTGCAGCACCGCATAAAAGATGGCAAAGCGCAGCTTTTAGAGTTTATTAAAGGTTTTAGTGGAGAGAGCGGGATTGTCTATACCCTCTCACGTAAATCTACCGAGTCAATTGCAGCATTTTTACAAAGTAAAGGTATAAATGCAAAACCCTACCACGCAGGACTTGAGAGCAACTTAAAAAACAGCACCTATGCCGAGTTTATAGAAGATAAAATAGAGGTAGTAGTTGCAACAATAGCCTTTGGTATGGGGATAGACAAGAGTAATATACGCTATGTAGCCCACCTAAGTATGCCAAAAACAATCGAGAACTTCTACCAAGAGATAGGAAGAGCCGGTCGTGATGGACTAGAGTCTAAAACACTGCTTCTATTTAGTGCAAGCGATATAGTGCAACAAAAGAGCTTTATCGAGAACCTCCCAGACTCACCATACAAAGAGCACGCTTTTGCCAAAATAAACGCAATGGCAAAATTTGCAAGTAGCCAGATATGCAGACATAAATATATAGCCAACTACTTCGACGACGACATCGAAGTGTGCCAAGACAAATGCGACAACTGCCTAGAACCCGACAGAAACAGCCAAGACATTACCGTAGAGTCCCAAAAACTCCTCTCTGCCATATATAGAACCAACCAAAGTTTCGGTCTACACTATGTTATAGATGTTCTGCGTGGCAGCAAAGAGCAAAGGGTCCTGCAAAATGGTCACGACAAACTTAGTGTCTATGGCATAGGTAAAGAGTTTAGCAAATCCCAATGGCTCAGTGTCGGAGACAGACTACTAGAGCTAGAAGCACTGAAAATTGGCGAGTTTAGAGTATACACTCTAACAGACTTCGGTATAGCAATCCTCAAAGGCAAACACAAAGTAGATATAAACGAAGAGCGCCTCTCTATCCAAAAACAGAAAAAGATACTCAAAACCAAACTAGACACCAGCGACTACAATGTAGATATCTTCGAACGCTTACGCCAACTACGCCTAGAGATAGCCCAAAGAGACGGCGTCCCCCCATACATAGTATTCTCCGACAAAACCCTAAAAGAACTTAGTGTTGCCCAACCCACAACAAAAGAGGAGATGCTAAACATCCACGGCATTGGAGAGGTTAAATTTGAACGCTACGGCAAAGAGTTTTTACAGCTTTTGTCGCAAAACATTTAGGCAAGCTTACACGTCTACTTTTAGCGCTTAATCAAAACGACAGAGATTCTTCACTTCCGTTCAAAATGACTACACTATCGAGCTTTCGCATGTAAATGTTAGCGTCATCTTGAGCAAAGCGAAAGATCTGCTTGGTACTCCGCATACTTGATATTTTTCTCTATACTATTTTGAAAGCATTAACTCTTTATGCTATACTGTTTCATAAATTAGTAGAACACTCTTGCCAAATTCATCAAACAATAAAAAAGGAATGCTAATTTGTTGTTTTACGTTAGTTAGATAGGATTTTTTAGAGGTGCCCATAAGTCATGTCAAAATTTATCAAAATACCAAAAAATCAGTTTTGTAAATTCAAAGATATTATATTTACTATGCTTTAATATAACAATAGGATAACAAAACAAAAATATATAAGAGTAAAGTTTTATAATACAACGATTATTCATACTTTAAAAATAGTTAAAGATGCAATAAAATGAGATAATTTAAAAGGAAAATTTATGGAATTACAAACTTGGATATATTACTTTTTATCCATTCTAATTCTTACTGCAAGCCCTGGTCCTATGGTTTTGTTATGCGTAACCACATCTATAAAAGATGGGTTTAAATACTCTTTATATACTGCACTTGGTGGACTAACGGCAATACTTGGAATACTTACTTTATCATTTAGTGGTCTTGGGCTTTTGGTTACAACTTCGCAAGTACTATTTGACATTATAAAATATATAGGAGCTATATATCTTATATATTTAGGGTATAAAGCAATTACAAGTAAGGTTGAAGATTATAAGATAATACAAGAAACAGCGGTAACTCATAAAGATAAAATTGGACTATTTTTTAAAGGCTTTTTAGTGGGTGCTAGTAACCCAAAAGCTATACTGTTTTTTATAGCTTTATTACCTCAATTTATTGATTCAAATAGTCCATTACTTGTACAGTATATTATTCTTGCAACTACTTTTGCTATACCTGAGATATTTTGGCTTGTAGTTTATTCATATTTAGGTGCAAAAAGTTCAAAATGGTTTTTAGCTCATGGTAGAGCAAAATTTTTTAACCGTATCACTGGAGGAGTTTTTATTGGTGCTGGTTTATTGTTATCTACAACAAGTAGAAACTAAATACCTTCAACTTTCATTTTTTTTAGAAAAAAACGAAACAAAGTTAGCAAATGCGGTTTGCCAAGTAAAAACTTCCTCGAAACAAATCGGTGCAGAGATGAGATTTAAGCTTTTTCAACCCCTCTTCTATCTCCTCAAAACTCGAATTTGTAAAATTAAAGCGAATTTCATCTTCGGCTCCACCAAATACACTCCCGGGTACGAATACTACACCGCATTTTATTGCAAGCTGCACCAGTTGCATAGTGTTCACCCCTTTTAGTCTCCCATAGATAAACATACCTCCTTTGGGTGTTGTATATTCGAAGTTTGGCAAGTGTCTATCAAGCTGTTTTGTAAAGTGGAGCATTTTATTATGGTACTCTTCTCTTAATTTCTGTAGGTGGCTCTCATACCCTGCCGCGTTTTTTAGATATTGTGATACAACTCTTTGGGTAATTGTAGATGTATGTAGATCCATTATCTCTTTGTATGCTATTAATGGCTCTAGTAACTCTTTACTTGCCCGTATCCAGCCAATACGTAAGGCTGGGGCTAATACTTTAGAGAACGAACCTAAGTGGTAGCTCTGCTCTGGTAGTTGCTGACTAATACTTTTTTCTCTTTTTTCAAAATAGAGTTCGCTGTATGGAGAATCTTCTATCAGTATGCCGCCGCTTTGTTTTAGAGCTTTTGCTACTTTCTCTCGGCTACTTTGACTATAGCACCCTCCACTTGGATTTTGAAAATCTGGGATTAGGTAGGCTAACTTGCTACTTGATAATGCCTTTTTAAACTCTTCTGTATCGATACCACTCTCATCTAAAGCTACAGGGTTTACCTGCATATTATTAAGTTTAAAAATATTCAATGCACCAACATAACTAGGCTGCTCTATAGCTATGCCTTCAGCTGCATGATAGCGACAAATAATATCGAGTGCCTGTTGTGAACCGGATGTTATAATTATATTTTCTCTCTCTGTAGGGAAGCCTTGTTTGTTGTAAAGGGTCGCAATCTGCTCTTTTAGAGGCTCGTAGCCTGTTGACCTGCCATACTGCAAAGCCTCTGGCTCTTCAAGTGCTTTATATGCTGACTCTTGTAATGCTTTTTGTGGAAAGAGAGAAATATCTGGTAATCCACCCGCAAAGCTTATTGTGTTTTTATCTGTATGCTCTAGGATTTCTCGAATAAAAGAGCGCTCTAGTTTTAATTTCATAATTACTACCTTTTTGTTGGTATTATAACGGTATAGAAAATTTGTATCTACACTAATAGTGCTCATAAAACTATCTATTTTTGCTTATCTAGAGAAACTTTTGTTATACTATAAAACTAACTCCACAATAAAAGGTTTAAAAGTGAAGAGCTGCACACAATCACTGCATAGTAAAATTGCTAACGATGCACTCTATTACATATACAACTATATTGATAGCGATATTAATATTGATACATTGGCACAAGAGCTTATGGTAAGTCGATTTCATCTCCAAAGAGTTTTTAAAGAGCAGATGGGTATGAATATTTATGAGTCAATAAAATCTATTCGCCTACAAAAGGCGGCGAGTCTTCTTTTAACTAATAGTGGCTCTACCATTACAGAAGTTGCCAATATGTGTGGGTATAGTTCGCAAACCTCATTTATCCGTGTCTTTAAAGAGCGCTTTTCAATGACACCGACAACATGGAGAAAAGGTGGGTTTAAAAGATATACATCCCAAGTAATATCTAGCTCAGCTACTGCATCTATTTCGCAGGCTAATTTTGAAGCGCTTGAACCAGCTATTGTGAAACAGCCAGAGATTAAAGCTTACTACATACGACACAAAGGGTATTCGAAAAAAGTAAAGCAGGTTTGGCAAAAGTTACAAGCGTGGGTGTACACTAACAATGTAGAGGAGTATGACTCAATCGGGCTCTACCACGATAACCCAATTGTAACCCCACTACACTCTTGCTACTATGTTGCAAGCATAGCACCAAAAGTGATTAAAGAGAATTTTGAGACGAGACTACCTTTCTTTACAATACCATCGGGAATATTTGCAAAATTTGATGTTTCTGGTAAATATGGTGATATATTAAAGCTAATAGAGTGGGCATACCAAGAGTGGTTACCACAAAGTGGATATGAGGCTACAACCCTACCCTCGTACAGTATCTTTAAAAAGAACCATTTTTTAGAAGAAGACGAGAAGTTTATAGCCCAATATTACCTGCCTATTCGACTAAGGTAATCTTGTGTGCATGAATAGTCCGCTTATCAATTGGTGGTAGCTCCATATAGTTAAAGCTGTATATTGCTCCTAAATAGTGGTGGGGGTTCTTTGGGGCAGAGAATTTATGACCCTCGAACTCTACCTGACTTAATGGAAAAATCTCTTTATACTCAAAATATGCTGCAACATCGGGCATTTCGCCGCCGTATATTACTAGGTTTTCATTGCTCTCCCAACCTTGGTGCATTAATTGTAGCGATTGTACTAATTTTTGGCGCACATCGGGTAAATTGGCACCATTTGGGGTATGCAGACTTACTGCCGATGTTTGGCGTATAAGGTGGAAGATGTTTTTGTAATAATCTTTATAAAAGTCACTATTTGGCACTGTAAGCATTGGGAAGATATCTACAAACACCCCTTGGTGATATGCCACACCTGCACTCTTTTCGTGAAACTCTACAATAGAGGCTCTGTTGGAGCGCAGTTTTGTATAGTCAAACAAAAAGGCACTGTCGCTCTCTTTGCTTTGCAGAAAGATATCTTTGCTTAACTCTTGTTTTGCAATTTCCTGAAACTTTTTATAATCTTCGTAAGGCATTGATATATCTATATCGTCATCCCACGGGATAAAGCCTTTATGACGCACCGCTCCAAGCA
>JANTGQ010000030.1 GCA_024762845.1 Nitratifractor sp.
TTTTGAATTTTCACCATTTTCCTAAACATGTGACTATTTTAAAAAAAGCGCATGGAGATAATAAAGACCCTTTAACAGACCAGTTCGCATATAAAATGCAAAAGATAGAGCGACTTATTGGGCTCTACCCTAATATGAAGTGGGTTATGTTTGGTGACAGCGGAGAGAAAGATGCTGAGGTTTATAGGTACATTAAAGAGAAGTACCCAGATAGAGTGATAAGGTATTATATTCGTGATATTGAGAGTGGGGAGATTAAGTCCAACTAATACCAGCTAGCAGTTCTAATTTAGAGTTGAACTTCTTTTCTGTCTACTTTGTTTGTTCGATGGTGTAGGTTTTTCTTGTAGGGAGGCGCCTAAGAAGAGCCCGGCAAAGAGAATAAAAAGGTTGTTGGTAAACTGTTTTAAGAGTAGTGGCTCTGGCAAAAAACCTGCGAGTAACACCACTATAGCCAAGATGCTCAACTCTTTAAGTTCAGGGTCTTCTATAGGGAGTTTGGCAAATTGGTAGAAGAGCCAGAGGAGGAGTGCAAGCCCAATTATCCCACCTTGCACTAAAACATTGAGATACTGGCTATGGAAATGGTTTTTTGGAATAAAATCGACAACGCTCTTACTGAACCCATGAGTGTTCTTTTCTAAAGCTGCTGCTGCCGCATCTTTATAGTCTCCAACACCAACACCTATGAAAGGGTTTTCTTCCACTATATCAGCTGCAACTATATACATTGCAACACGCTGCCCTAAGCTATCGGTGAATTTACCTTCGTCAATTTTAATAATATCAGTTTTGGCATCGAGAACTCGGGTGTGGAACTTATCGATAAAATTGAATGATACTAAGAGTATAGTCGCAAGTAGTAAAACTGAAAGAAAAAAAGATTTAAGTGTTAGTTTGAAATGAATAAACGCTACTGCGAAAATACCAAATGCAAGTGCTACTTGACCTGTTCTACCTTCGTTAATAAAGAGGTTTCCGCAGATGGTTAAAAAGAAGAAAAGAATTGCTGCTTTCTCTTTTTTTGTATATCGATTGGAGAGTAGACGATTCAGAAGAACTATTGCTGTAAAGGCAAGAAAGATGCTATAGTCAATATGCATCATAAATGGAGAGGGGTACTCTTTGCCGTGACCGTTGATCTCCCAGATGCCAAAGAACATACCGTAGGAGAGAATTTCGCTAACTACCATACCTAAAATAAAGGCTTTGATTATTAAATGGATATCCTCTTTTTTAACGTTAAGCGCGATGGCAAATATTGCAAGCCAGTAGAGGTAGAGGAGCTGCCCATTTAAACCTGTTTTTAGGTTTTGTGTCCATAAAAGAGAGAGAATAGTGTAAGAGATAAATGCTAAAATTGACATAGCAAAAGGGGACTCTTTTAAACGTGCAAATTGTACTTTATAGTTGCCTTGAAGCAGTAAAAGAAGCAGCAGCAATGCTATAGAAATACTGTTTAGGGCACGAGAAAGTGGTAGAGTGAAAGCAAAAAGCAGTAGTAGATAGTGATATGTTTTTTGAAAGTTTATCTTATTTATAACAGTAAGCATGAGTTGTTCTCTCCGGTTCTGGTAGGAGTATTATACCAAAGAGTTTCTATGACTGTAACGATGCTACTCTATTTTGGTGTATTGAACCTGAGCTCAATGGTATCTTTCTTGTTACTTTTTAATCCGAAAAATGCGATAGGGTTATTGCTATTTCCTTACGTAGCCTTCATACTATTGTGGTAAAATAAGGTCAAAGTTGCACTATTTGGCAAAGTTATTAAATGGGGTTGAGATATGGATATAAGCGTAGTAATTATTGTAAAAAATGGTGAAAGAGCAATAAAAGAGTGTTTAGAGGCGCTCCATAAATTTAATGATGTTGTTGTTTACGATAATGGTTCCGAAGATAATACAATCGAAATCTGTAAAAGTTTTGATAATGTTAACCTTGTAGAGGGTGAATTTTTAGGTTTTGGTCCTACAAAGAAGCTCGCTTCTACATATGCTAAACATGACTGGATACTCTCGCTTGATAGCGATGAGATTATGACAGAAGAGGGTGTTCGCGTACTTGAAGAGAAAAATCTGCAGCCACAAACAGTCTACTCTATTAAACGTATTAACTACTATAAAAACATAGAGGTTAAATATGGTTGGAGTAACGATATTCTGCCCCGATTATATAATAGAGAAGAGACAAATCTAAGTGACAAGATGGTACATGAGGGGATTGTGACTGATGGAATGAAAGTTGAGTATCTAGATATATGGGTAAAACATTTGCGTTATAGCTCTATGTCGGAGTTTATTATTAAAGCTGATCGTTACTCTACACTATTTGCAGAGCAAAATGTAGGGAAGAGAGCGTCTTCTCCTCTGAAAGCTATTGTTAATTCGCAAGTTACATTTATACGAAAATATTTTTTTAAACTGGGTTTTTTAGATGGCTACCCAGGATTGATACTTGCCTATAGTAATATGGTGGAGAACTTTTTTAAGTATATGAAACTTTACGAGATGAACAGAGAGTTAAAAGAGAAAGAAGGCAAAGTTTAGCCTGCTATATAACAGTAAACGAGAAACCAAAAGTTGCAAAGAGTGCAAGGATTGGCATAAAAAGTAGAGTGCTAAAGAGGATGAGGGCAGTTACATCCTGGGGTTGGCAGTCGTAGAGGGATGAGAGGTTGATATTGGCAACTGCTAATGGTGTGAGCATTTGGATAAAAATTACTCCTTTTACCATTGGGGGAAGGTTTAAAAAGTATAAAAGTGCGGCGGTTGTAAGTGGTATTAAGAGGAACTTATGGGTTAAAACAAGGGTTAATAGCTTTGTATTGAGTTTTTTGATTTTGATGCTCTCTAGAAAAGTGCCAAGCAGGAAGAGTTGAATAACAATACCGCTGTATGCACCCATTTTGAGAAACTCTTTAATTTGTGCGGATAGCTCGATACCGCTGATGTTTATGGTAATTGCAACTGCAGAGGCGGGGATGATGGGTATTTTGACAATATTCAAAAGTGACTCTTTTACTCCAAAGCTTCCACGCGAGTAGATATAGACACCAAGAGTATAAACGACTAGGACATTGGCAATATTAATAAGGGTGGTGTATATAACGCTTGACTCTCCAAAGAGGGCGATACCTAATGGTATACCTATGTTTCCAGTGTTGCCAACAAAGCCGGCAATTGTATAGATTGCTCGCTCTTTGGGGTTGCGAAAAAGCACTTTTGCCAAGAGGATATTGGGGATAAGTAGCGAGACAATAATGGCAAGGTAAATAAGCGGCGCATAGAGCTGCGAAGCAGAGAGCGGAGCGCTGCTAAAGCCCCACACCGAGACAAATGGCTGCAGAAAAAAGAGCGAAGTAATTGTAAGGGTTTTACTGTCGATTCGCTCTCTAAAGAGCTGTTTTGCCAAAAAGCCCAAAGCGATAAAAAGATATACAAATATTATAGAGAGTAGTGTAGAAATCATAGGTGCAAGTATAGCAAGAGATTTATTACCTCTTGGATATGTTAGCAAATCAAATTTAAATTATATACGCAAAACAGCCCATCTTGCATAACCTGACAAATATCAAAAGTTTACATTAGCTAAGGCTAGTGCTTCACTTTTGATATTTGCCAGATTATACAATCTAAGCTATTTATCGTATACCATTTAAATTGGGTTTGGTATAATCTTTCAAAAAGTTGCTATGAATCGATCTATATTGCGTTTGGCTGTTCCAAATATTATCTCTAATATCTCTGTGCCGCTTGTCTCTGCGGTTGACACTATGTTGATGGGCCATCTCTCTACTCTGCACTTGGCAGCGCTTGGGATTGCGTCGATGATATTTATATTTATCTATGGGATTATGAATTTTTTGCGAAGTGGCACTACGGGGATGAGTGCGCAGAGTTTTGGTGCGGAGGATTCTAAAGGCGTTACCTATACGCTCTATAGGGCGCTACTTGTAGCTTTGCTTATCGGCTTGGCGATTCTTTTGATGCAAGAGCCGATTAAGGAGCTCTCTTTTTATCTGTTAAATATAGATAGCAGCTACCAAGAGTATGCGAGCCTCTATTACGATATTCGTATAGCTACAGCGCCGGCAGTTTTTCTGCTCTATGTTTTAATGGGTTGGTTTTTTGGTTTGCAAAATGCGCTCTACCCGCTTTTAATTACACTGCTTGTTAATGGTGTCAATATAGCACTTAGCTATCTGCTGGTTGTGAAGCTTGGCTGGGGAATAGAGGGGGCAGCATATGGCACGCTAATTGCGCAGTATGCAGGGGTAGTATTTGCCTTGCTGCTTCTTTTAAAGTATAACAATAGACTCTTTGTACCGGATATGGCAGAGTTGCTTCAGAGGTCGCTGCTACTACGGTTCTTTCGGGTCAATAGCGATATATTTATCCGTACTATTATGTTGACTTTTGCTTTTGGGTTTTTTAATGCACAGGCGGCAAAAGGGGGTACACAGACTCTGGCTCTTATGGTACTGTTGTTGCAGTTTGTTTTGTGGTTCTCCTATATTATAGATGGCTTTGCAAATGCAGCAGAGAGTCTGGTTGGCAAGTATTATGGTGCAAAAGATTGGCAGCGTCTGGGTAGTGTGTTGAAACTTATATTTTTATGGGCATTTGGCTTCGCCCTACTGTTTACAATACTTTACACCTTTTTTACAGAAGAGTTGGTGGCTCTCTATACGAATCAAAACGATTTACAAGTAGCAATTGGCACCTATATACCCTACCTTGCGCTTATGCCAATTTTTAGTTTTGGAGCGTTTGTATGGGATGGTGTTTACATTGGAATGACAGCAAGTCGTGCAATGCGTAACTCTGTAACAGTTGCGACACTACTTTTTGTTATACTCTTTTATGCAACAAAAACTTTAAACGCAGAACTTGCGCTCTGGCTTACTTTTCTGGCTTTTTTTCTTTTTCGTGGAGTACTTCAGAGTTATCTCTTTTGGAAGCATGGTTACAGTTTACGGTAATGGGGTTGAGGTCTTAAACAGTTTCTATTTGTCAAAATATTGAGACTTATTATAGAAAAAAGGTAAAATGGTAGTAAACTTTTATCTTGGATTTTGCATTGGAATCACAATAAATGCCCAGAGTACAAGCACTGATGCGGCTTCTGTAATTTCTAATGCAAAATCCAGGTTTATAGAGCAAAGTAGTAAAAAGGATTGAGATGAAGAATAGACATATTGGTGAATTGATTAATAGTCCAATAGTTTACACTCTGTTGACAGGATGGAATATTGTAAAAATAAAGCTCTTCTCTATTGCAACATTAGCACTTATTTTAACAATTTTGGCATATGCTGCTACGATTTTTCAATATTTGACAGGTTTGCAAAAGAGTGACACTTTTTATGGGTTTAGCGTTGTAAATATACTTTTTCTTATCAACTTGACAAGTTCATTTTTGACGCATCTTCTATTCTTCTCTGTTGCGACCTATGTTGGGAAGATATTTATAAATGTAAATGATATTAATGATTTGAAAGAGAGTATACAAAGAGGGGATGTTTTAAAGTTTATATTTCGCAGATTTCCGATAGCTTTTGGGGTGATGAGTGCTTTGACTCTCATATTTGTACCTTTGGTTATCTATGTGATTGATATTAGAGAGTTAAACTTCTTTACAGTAGCTATTTGGCTACTCTTCTCCTATTTTTACTTTTTGGTGCAGTATAGAATGATACTCTCGAGGGGATTTATTAAAGGGTTTCTCTCAATTTTTACACTTATAGATCCAAAATATATTAAAAGAGCGTTCAGTTTGCGTTATATTCGAACCTATAGCTTCTATCTGATTCTCTTTAATCTCTATTATGGCGTAGAGATTCTCTTAAGCCGCTGGAAGCTAAGTTATGTTGAGAATCAAGAGATTCTCGTGGCAGTAAATGTCTTCTTTTTACTCTTTATTACTGTTACACTCCCTATAGCTTCTGTATTGGCGAGTTATGAAGAGGGTGATCAAGAAGACCTCTAGAGGTGCTTTTTGATCTTCTCTCTAAAAGAAGATAAATGATATTGACTATCCCGAACGTTTTAATAGAAATAGCAAAAAGGGTGCAGTCACGTGGTGCGAAAGCTCTTGTTGTAGGTGGAGCTGTACGTGACTCGTTATTGACAATTGAGTGTAAAGATTGGGACATTGAAGTTTACAATATTGATTCTCTAGATGCTTTAAGCCAAGTGCTATCGGAGTTTGGGGGTGTCAACAGTGTTGGTAAATCGTTTGGCGTTTTAAAACTAAAAGTTGACAATTATGAGTTTGATTTCTCTCTGCCTCGGATAGAGGAGAAAGTTGGCATTGGGCATAAGGGCTTTGATGTTCTATTAAATAGCGCTTTAAGCTACAAAGAGGCGGCAAAGAGGCGAGACTTTACGATTAATGCAATCGGCTATGATATCTTAGAAGATGAGCTTATCGACCCCTACAGTGGAAGAGAAGATTTAGAGAGGAAAGTTTTACGTATAGTAGATCCAGATACCTTTGTCGAAGACCCTTTAAGGGTTTATCGTGCAGTTGGCTTTGCAGCGCGTTTTGGATTAAGACTCGAAGATAAGACACTAAGATTGTGTAGAGAGATGGTAGCTAGTGGTATGCTACGAGAGCTTGCGGTTGAGCGTATTTGGGAAGAGTGGAGAAAGATGCTCTTAAAATCATCAGCCCCCTCAATTGGCTTGGAGCTTATGCGAGAGCTTGGTATTTTAGAGCGTTATTACCCTGAATTAAATGCACTTGTTGGGGTAGCACAGAATTCAGAGTACCACCCCGAAGGTGATGTCTGGATACACACAATGATGAGTCTCGACAAGATGGTAGAGGGTTTAAAAGAGAAGAGTATCAGTGACGAGAAAGAGCGTCTAAAACTGCTTTTGGCAATACTATGCCACGATCTTGGCAAAGCGACAACTACAAAAGTTACTGATGGACGTATTCGCTCAATCGGGCATGAAAAGGCGGGCTTGGAGCCTACAAAACAGCTGCTTTACAAATTGACAAATGAACATAGTTTTATTGACTCTATTTTACCATTAATAGAGCACCATTTAAAACCTACGCAGCTCTACTTAGGAGGCGCTAAAGCAGCAGCAATCAAAAGATTGGCACAAAAGGTAAAAATAACAGAGCTTGTTATGGTGGCAAAAGCAGATTCTTTAGGGCGCACAACAAAAGAGGCGCTGAGTGGAGAGTATAAAGCTGGTACCTGGCTGCTAGAGAGGGCAAAAGAGTTAAATGTATCGTCAAAAGCTATTGACAATATAGTGACTGGTAAAGAGTTGATAGAGCTAGGTTTAAGTCCATCTAAAGAGTTTAAAATAATACTTGACGATGTTTACAATAAATTTATAGATGAGCAGCTACTTACTAAAGAGGATGCTATAGAGTATATTAAAGAGAAGTACCTAGCTTAAGATCTATTCGACGCAATAGCGAACCACTATTAATACCCCTGCAGAGCTAGACGTAATCTTCGGAAGATTTTTTCTGCCACTATGTAACTATAGATTCCACACTCTACATGGTTGCTCTTTTTATAGTTTACATATTTTTCGACATTATGTAGGGTTGTCTGAGTACCTTTAGATTGTAAAATATCGAGCTCCTCTTGAGCAATGCTATAGGGGATAACGTTGTCATTTTTGCAGTGGAAAAGCTTTACACTATCTTTTATATTTAAGTCTCGCAAGCTATTCTCTTGCAGGTGTTTATAGAAGGGACTGCTTTCGAAGTTTTCTATAAATTCAGGCTGTAGCAAGGCGTCTTCTCCATAGAGTTTTTTTGGGAGTGCGTTTTGAATATCTGCTACACTTTGCTTGCCTTTAAAGAGGGTACAAAAGGTAGGGTAATAGCTTCTGTTAATAATCTTTTTTAAATCTATATCGTGGTAGTATTTAGAGTAACTGTAGAGAAGATATGCGATAAATAGTAACCCCTCATTACTATTTGACTCTAACTTCTCTTTTGCAATAGTTTCGGGTAGAGCGGGGGTGCCCCCGGCGATAGTTAATGTGACTTTGGTACTGTTCTTATTAAAAGTATCTAACGCAGCTAAAGAGATATAAGCCCCTTCACTATACCCTACCATATAGAGCCCGACATCTATATTAATTGGAATTTTCTTCTCTTGGCAAAATGCTCTATAGGCTTTAAGAAGAGCTTTACTGTTGGCAATATTTCTCTTTTTTATTAAATATGGATGGGTAAGTGAGGCGCTTGTGCCATACCCTGTGAAGTCTGGTATTAGGGTAATAAAGCCACTCTTTGCACTAAATAGAAAGAGGCTATTTGGAAAATTGTTAATTTTAGAGGCAAAAGAAGGAGCGCTGTTTTTATCTATTTTTGTTGGGTGATTGTCGATGACTGTGGCAAAGCCTCTTCTCTTTATATTCTCAAGAGCAGTATAGGATTTATCGTTAGACTCTATTGCTGTAGGCACAGCTACAATAGCACTGGCATTAAACTCTTCTCTATTATCTACGGCTACTTTATAGATTAGCTGATAGATACGTACACCAAAACTCTTTTCATTATAATCTATAAGCGCTTTTTTTAGAAGGTATGGGCGAATTGTTGCTGCCGGCACTGTTGCAATTTCCTCTTTGTTTTTAAGCTCTTGCGTATTACAGGCAGAGAGGAAAATAGCACCTAAAAGTATGACAATACGCATAAAGACTCCTCAATTAATATTAGAAAATATAACATTATTTTAGGAGCACGCTATGAAAATATTACATATTGAAATTTAGAAGTTCCCTTTAGATTATTTTTAGTACAAAATGCTATTATAAGCCAAGTTTTACAGGGAGGTATGGAAGTTTGAAGAATTCACATAAAGAAGCAACAGCATGGTTTGATGGACTCTACAAAGCCAATAGAGAGAGCAAAGAGAAGATACCGTGGGCAAGACACGAGGTGAACCCACTACTTAAGGGATATCTTGAGAATAAAAAACCCAAGGGTGATGAGAGCAAGAGAGCCCTTGTAATTGGCTGTGGCTTGGGAGATGATGCAAAAGCGCTCGAAGATGCGGGGTATCAAGTCGTAGCGATAGATGTAGCCCAGAGTGCACTTGATCTAGCACAAGAGAAGTTTCCAGATAGTACGATACGTTTTGAAAAACAGGATATTTTTGAAATGCCTAAAGAGTATTGTGAATATTTTGACTTTGTCTTTGAAGCCTTTACAATACAGTCGCTTCCTGTAGAGTTTAGAGAGAGAATGGTCGAGGCGATTGTCAATACCGTTGCACCAAAAGGGGAGCTGCTTGTTGTTGCCCATAAAAGAGAGAAACATTTTGATGGACCACCATGGCCATTAGAGGAGATAGAGATGGCAATGTTTCAAGAGCATGGACTTGAAACACTCTTTTACGAAATCTATCAAGAGGAGTCTGCAATCTCTAAAAACTTCTTTAATGTGCTCTATCACAAGCCGGAAAGCTCTTGTAAACAGTTGACACAGTAGATTGACTCTGGCAAAAGTTTGAGCCGTTCTATGGGGATTGGCTCTTCGCACTCTTGACAGATTCCGTAATCTTCGGTGTCAACTTTTAAGATGGCACTATTGAGACGGTTTAAGCGATTTACACACTCTTGGTATTGCTTAAAGAGTACACTCTGATTTAACTTTTGGGTTAAGTGTGCTGTTTTGTCACATCTGTCCTGCTCTTTGTCGGGATAGATTTTTGATCTGATATCTACTAAGTCAGATGAGAGTTTTTTAATCTCCTCTTTCATTGACTCTTTTAGTAGGATTTTCTCTTCTCTTGTCACTTTTGTCTCCTAAGAGGCTGTAAAGTTATTTTGTAAAATATTGTCAAATATTTTAACAGAGAGACCTATGCGCTCGGTAAAACTGCTCTTGAGTGCTCGTTCGTGGATTGTATGGTCACCATCTCCAAAGGGTCCAAAGCCATCGAGAGTTATAACCCCACCTGAGGCTACAATATTGGCGTCACTTACACCCCCGCGCTCCTCTGTTGTCAACTTGGTGTGGCAAAGAGTCTCTATCTCGCGAAGAAACTCTTTCTGTCTTTGGTTTGGCTCCATTACATCGCGCTGTATGCCACCACTTAGGGTTGCAACACTCCCTTCTACATACTCTGTTGCTACTATTTTTTCTACTGCATCTAAAACTCTCTGCTTCTCGCTTGCTAATTTATAGCGCAGTTCAAAGGTTAGTTTTGCGTGTGGAGAGATAGTGTTTGCTCCAATGCCACCTTCGATTTTACCGACATTAACAGTTGTTCCAAGTTCGAGGTTGGTGAGCTTTATTAGCTCTTGCAGTTTGTAGCTAGCCTCCAAGTTTGCATCTATACCGTCGCTGTAGTGGTTACCTGCGTGGGCAGCTTTACCTAAAATTTCGATAAAAAAGGTTCCGACACCCTTGCGACCAACGACGACCTCATTGTTTTTGCCGGCTGCTTCGTAAACGAGACAGTAGTCGTAATTTGGTGCAATTTTTGCTGTTAAATATTTGCTGTCGTCACTGCCTGTCTCTTCATCGCTAACGAGTAGAAAGTCTATATTATAAATCTCGTTATACTTGTTATATATCTCTCTTAAAGCCAAAAGGGCAACATAATTTCCACCCTTCATATCGCATACACCTGGTCCATAGATATAGTCACTATCTTCACTAAACTCTTCGAAACTCTCTGGTGGGAATACAGTATCTATGTGTCCAAGAAGCAA
>JANTGQ010000031.1 GCA_024762845.1 Nitratifractor sp.
GGTATGATGAGCAGTGGATTGCAGGACAAAGGTGACCACTATGAGCTTGATATAAAAATTGCAAAAGCAGCAAAAACAGATTTTGATGTAAAGAGTGAGAATGGACTTTTAACCGTAAAGGTATCGCAAACAAACGAGATTAATAAAAAAGATAAAAATCAACTGTTCAAAAGCCACTCAAGCAGTTCATATATGCAGAGTTTTACGCTTCCAAAAGATGCAGATGCTGACAATATAAAGCATGAGATGAAAGATGATAAAATTATTGTCACAATTCCAAAGAAAAAGTAATTTAAGTTACTAAATTATATTTACCTCTGTTTACCAAATAGGCTAGTTGCTCTATTTGGTATTTTCTAACTTTCTTTAGGGCTATTAGCTGTGCCTTTTATATATTTTCCAACTCCTTATTGTATAATACCTCTATTGTTAATAAGATATTGCTTTTTAGCAGATAGGAGAAGAGTATGTTTGGAATATTTGATCACAAGAAAGCTGGTAGTGCCGAGATTCTGTTTGGCTCAACTTTTGAGAGTAGAGAGAGTCGAGTGGAGATTAAAAACCCTTATACAAAGGAGATTGTCAGTAGTTACCCCGTTTGTAGCGCTGCTGATGCGAAAAAAGCGTTACAAATTGCTCAGAGTGCAAGCAAAGAGAGTGCTAAGTCGCCTCTTTATCAGCGAATAAAATGGCTTGAAGATGTGGCACAAAAGCTGCGTGAGAGAGAGAATTTATTTACAAAGTTGATAGTAGACGAAGTTGCCAAACCCTATGCTTTTGCAAAAATAGAGGTAGAGCGTTGTGCCGAGACAATAGAGTTAACAGCTAAAGAGCTTATAAATTTGCATGGTGAAACTATTGCAACAGATGCAATGCCAAGCGGGAGAGAGGCTTTGGCATACTACAAAAGAGTACCTGTTGGGGTATCAAGCTGTATTACACCTTTTAACTTTCCGCTCAATTTAGTTGCGCACAAAATTGCACCGGCTCTTGGGGCTGGTAATGCGGTAGTACTTAAACCTACTCCAGAGGCACCGCTTTGTGCTTTTGAGTTGGCTAAGCTCTTTGTAGAGAGTGAGTATGCTATCACTGACGCTTTGAGTGTAGTATATGGAGATGCAGAGGTTGGTGGAGAGCTAGTAAGCAACCCAATACCACGAGTGGTAAGTTTTACCGGTTCTGCGCAGGTTGGTCGAATTATAATGCAAAATGCCGGAATAAAAAAAGTTTCTCTAGAGCTTGGTGGAAATGCAGCAACATTTATTGATAAGAGTGCAGATATTGCAGATGCTGCGAAAAAATGTGCCTTTGGTTCGTTTTATAACAGTGGTCAAGTCTGTATCTCCCTGCAGAGAATATATGTTCACGATGCTATATATGATGTGTTTGCAAAGGCACTTGCCAATGAGGCAAAAGAGTTAAAGATTGGTTCTCCATATGAAGAGAATACCTTTATGGGTCCTTTAATTAACGAAGATGCAGTGCTGCGAGCAAAAAGATGGGTGGCAAGTGCAATTGACGAAGGGGCAAAAGTGCTCTATGGTGGCGAGGAGGTTGATGGGATCTTCTCACCAACAGTCATGGTAGATGTAAGAGATGATATGCAGATAATTTGCGAGGAGGTCTTTGCGCCAATTGTCTCTTTGGTCAAAGTAGCCAGCTACGAAGAGGCAGTTGAGAAGATTAATGCCTCTCCATATGGCTTGCAGTATAGTATCTTTACAAACAGCCTTAAAGATGCAAAAAGATTTATAGATGATGCCGAAGCGGGAGGTGTTGTGGTAAACGATATACCTACAGTGCGTTTTGATATTCAACCTTATGGAGGAATAAAGCACTCTGGTATTGGCAAAGAGGGTCCAAAGTGGGCTCTCGAAGAGTTTACGGATGTCAAATCGGTAGTAATATTTTAATGAAAAAGGTAGCAATATCTGCCTGTTTGCTTGGAAATAAGTGCCGCTATGACGGACGTGAGAATTACGACCCAAAGCTTTTGGGGTTGCTGGATGGATACGAGTTAGTATCGTTTTGTCCCGAAGAGTTTTGCTTTGGAACACCAAGACCAACAATGGATTTGGTCGAGACAGATGAGGGTATAAAAGCTATATCAAACCTAACCAACGCAGATTTAACACAACCTGTAAAGGCATATGCGCAAACGTTTTTTGATTTAAATAGAGATATTTCTCTCTTTATTGGAAAAGATAGAAGTCCAAGCTGCGGGGTAAAAAGTGCAAAACTCCATAATCGAGAGAAAGAGTTACTCAGTACAGAAGCGACTGGTATAATGGCACAAGAGGCAATAGAAGAGGGCATTAAAGCCTATGATGCAGAGGAGTATCTGGAACTTAGGCGTTCTTCTGATTTGTCTATTTGAGGGCAGAGAAGTATATGCTACTCTTTTCTAAATTGGGCTAGCCACTCTTTTTGTTCTTGGCTTAAGCAGCTTTGGGAGTTGAGAATTTTTCTTTTTAGCTCAATGAGATCATTTAACTCTAAATACTCTAGAAGTTCAGGAGCTATTGCAAACTTAGGAAGTGATTTATCGCTCCAGAGCTCTTTTATCTCTTTTAAGAGTTTCTCTTTCTCTTCCATTTAATTCCTTTTTTTGTATAATCTGGCTAACTATTTTGTAAAACAGAGCTATAAAGGTAACAGTTGTTTATTAAATGTATTATATCACTTTTTCTTTTACTCACTATTGCTACAGCTTCGCAGGTGCAGGTGGTGGAGAGTTTTGGTACAAATAAAACACTATTGCAAAAAAAGGCGCCTCAATTTAAGAAAAAGTCGAAAAAACAAGTTAGAGAGCATAGAGTAGTAAAAAAAGCTCTAAAGAAGAAGAGACGTAAAACGGCTCTAAAAGCTAAGAAGCCTAAAGTAGTAATTATAATTGACGATATATCACATAAGTGGCAACTCCAACAGTTGCAGAGACTTCCATTTAAGGTAACTCCATCTATCTTTCCACCAAACCGTATGAATATGAAGAGCAATCTATTAGCAAAAGGGTTGCACCACTTTATGGTACATCTACCGCTGGAGTCTGGAAGTAAAAAGATGAACAGTATGTATAAGACGCTTTATGCAAATGTATCAAAAAGAGCAATGCAGAAGAGGGTAGAGGAGATTCGAAGACTATTCCCTAATGCGCACTATGTCAATAACCATACGGGGAGTAAGTTTACAAAAGATTATCTAGCTTCCAAAAAGCTTTATGTTACTCTAGTAAAAAATGGTTTTAAATTTGTTGATAGCAGAACAACAAAAGAGAGTAAAATAGCAAAAGTTGCAAAGTTTTATAAACAGCGATATCTAAAGTCCGATTTTTTTATTGATAACAAGTTGAGTGTAGCAGCAATTAAGTCGCAAATTAACAAGGGCTTACGGCTTGCAGCAAAACGTGGGTATGTTGTTATGATAGGGCATCCACATCTGCAAACGCTAAAGGCACTAAGGCAAAGTAGAAATCGCTTTAGGAGTTACAATCTTATATATATAGATGAGCTATAGTGAATAGATTAAAAACAATACCCAAAGAGTGCAAAGAGATGAAAAAAGCTCCAGAGGCTATTTATGCGATTGGTAATGAGACGCTTCTAGAGAGAGTAAAAGTATCTATTGTTGGCACACGAAAACCACTGGCATATACCAAAGACTACACATATAAAATAGCCAAAGCATTGGCAAAAAGAGGTGTTGTAGTTGTTAGTGGAGCAGCTATGGGTGTAGACGCAATTGCTCACCAGGGGGCTGGAGTCGAGAATACAATAGCAGTTATGGCAAATGGATTGGATATTCGCTATCCGGCAGTCAATAAAAATTTGATAAGAGATATAGAAGAGAGAGGCTTGACACTTAGCTTTTACGAAGCTGGGTTTAAAGCGCGAAGCTGGAGTTTTGTAGCTCGCAATGAGCTTGTTGTGGCACTTGGCGAAATACTTATAGTCACTGAAGCAGAGCTAAAAAGTGGCAGTATGCGAAGTGTAGAGTTCGCTCTAGCTATGGGGAAGCATATTTTTGTTATTCCACATCGGTTAAACCAAAGTAGTGGTACAAATTGGCTTCTGCAAGAGGGCAAAGCAGAAGCTATATATGATATAGAACAATTTGCCAACAGATTTGGCACGATAGATGAGAAAAAGGATAGCTTTGTGGAGTTTCTAGAGAGTTCGCCTACGCTTGAACTTGCAATAGCAAAGTTTGGTGATAAAATTTACGAGGCTGAACTTGAAGGCGTAATCTCCATTGATAATGGAGTAGTTAAGCTTATTTAGTTTTATTACTCTCTGTTTTTATTGTAGCTTTAGGTGCCAAAAGTTGCTTTATTACACCCTCAACATACTCTTTACTTACCATTCCTCTCTGGATTGTAGCTACTTCTCCGTTTGCTCCAAATATAAGAAGGTATGGGATAGCACCTCTCCATTGAGCTCTTGTTGCTACATATCGTACAAAGTCCATATTCTCTTTTTGTGAGAGTACATTATAGTTAATTCCCTTTGCTTTTACAAAGTTTATTAGCTGATCTTTTGGTGTCATCTGTACCTCTACAGCTACCATTGCAACTTTATCTTTATACTCTTTTGTAAGCTCTATATAGTGTGGAATCGAGAATAGGCATGGTGGGCAGTGTGTTCCCCAAAACTCTAAAAGAACAATTTTGTTTTTAAAATTGCTAAAATCAAGACCGTTTTTTGTGCCGTGTACGGTGAGTGTTTTACCATCGATTGTCTTTAAATTAAAGTCGATTGTTGCAGGACTTTTAGCAAAGAGAGCCCCGCTAATGAGTAGAAAGCCAAGAAAAAATTTTTTGAACATATATAATCCTTATCATTTTTGAAATTGAATTATAGCATAATACCCTAATTACTATGGAGTGATTGTGTAATTTATTGTATAATCTAGTTCTATTACCGCTCTAAGTAAATACCTCAATAGGAGTTTAAATGAAACGAATAGCTATACTTGTTTTTACAGTACAAATGACGCTTTTTGCACAGGTGAGTGACAGAGAGATTGCCAATATGTTTATGTTGGGTTTTTATGGTACAAAAGCTGACAGCAATACTCAGGTTTGTAAAGATTTACAAAGAGGGCTTGGTGGCGTTATACTCTTTAGCAAAAGACCAGATAATAGAAAGCTCTATAAAAACTTTAGTAGTGCACAGAGTTTAAAAAATCTAAACAGTGAGCTAAAAAATTGTAATAGAAGTGTTTTAATTGCAGTTGATCAAGAGGGTGGGGTAGTGCAGCGTGTAAAGTTTAGACAGAGCTATCCAAAAGCTGTTACTATATCTATGATGGGTGCTCAAAAAGCTAAACAGTATTATAGAACGATGGCACAGGAGTTATACTCCTTGGGTGTAAATTTCAACTTAGCACCTATTGCAGACTTGGCATTGAACCCAAAAAACAGAGTTATTGTAGGCTTGGGTAGAAGTTACGGTGCAAATTGGAAAAAGGTTGTTGCCTATGATAAAATTTTTATAGATGCTATGCATAGCTACAGAGTAGCCACATCGTTAAAGCACTTTCCAGGGCATGGTAGCTCTTTGGGGGATACTCACAAAGGTTTTGTAGATGTTACAAACTATTGGCAGCCACAGGAGCTTTACCCATATTATAAATTAAAAAACACCACCGACACAGTAATGGTAGCTCATGTATTTAATAGAAAACTCGATCCTAAATATCCGGCATCCCTATCTAGGGCAGTAGTTACAAAGAAGTTACGACAAGAGATTGGATTTAGAGGGGTAGTAATTAGTGACGACTTGCAAATGGGTGCAATAGCGAAGCACTATAGCTTAAGAGATAGGGTCAAACTAAGTATTAATGCTGGAGTAGATATATTGCTTTTTGCAAATCAGTTAAATAAAAAGAGTATTGTTTCGCTAAATACGCTTATAAAGAGTGTTCGTAGTCTTCTACAATCGGGCGCAGTAAGTGAGGCTACAATAAAAGCTGCAAATGTTCGTATAAACCGACTAAAAGCCAAGTATCAATAAGGGCAAGTATAAATAAGGGATAGAGGGTGAAATTAGCTTCAGTAGATATTGGATTAAAAAGAATTGGTGTAGCTTTCTGTTTTGATAAAAAGGTAGTGTTGCCACAAAATGCAATTATACGAAAAGGTCGAAATCAGGCTGCAAAAGAGCTTAGCGAACTTTTAAAAGAGTGGGGGATTGATCAACTAATTGTAGGTTTGCCAAAAGGTGGAAGCAGCGAAGAGGAGATGGAGCGTCGTATAAAGCACTTTATCTCTCTTTTGGAGATAGAGGGTATAGATACAGTCTATATAGATGAGTCGTTTTCGAGTTTCGAAGCAAAAGAGCAGATGCAAGGTGTGGTAAAACAAAAAAGAGATGGACGACTAGACTCTATTGCAGCAAAGATTATTTTAGAGAGGTATTTATCTACTATTAATTACTAATATGGCAATATAGATACTATATAAAAAAAGGAGGAGAGATGTTTCATTTAAAAGAGCACAATACCAATGTGAAGACAGAGTTTATGGCAGGGTTAACAACCTTTTTGACAATGATGTATATTGTTCCTGTTAATGGTTTTATACTTGCAGATGCAGGTTTGCCAATGGGTGCGGTAGTGACAGCTACAGCTTTAATAACAATATTAGCGACACTATTTAGTGGGTTATGGGGGAATACACCAATTGCTATGAGTGTCGGTATGGGGCTTAACGCTTATTTTGCATATGGTTTGGTATTGGGGATGAAGATACCTTGGCAGACAGCTTTGGGAATTGTATTTATATCAGGTATTATCTTTGTGGTGCTATCGTTTACGAAGTTTAGAGTTTGGATAATGACCTCTATTCCTATGGATTTGCGCCGATCTATCAGTGCAGGTATTGGAGCATTTATCGCATTTATCGGATTAAAAGAGATGCATATAATTGTAGCCGACAAAGCTACCTTTGTAACACTTGGACACTTTAGCGACCCACACGTTTTGCTTGGTGCTTTTGGGATAATTTTGGCTCTTACACTCTATGCCTATAAAATACGGGGTGCATTTATATTGTCGGTTTTAATAAGTTCTATTATAGGTTGGAGCTTACTACCGGATTTAAAATTTCCTGAGCATATTTTTAGTATGCCAGCCTCTATATCTCCAATCTTTCTACATTTAGATATTATGTCCGCTCTTACGCTCTCTTTAGCACCTGTAATTGTAACTTTTTTAATTACAGATATGTTCGATACACTAGGAACCCTAACCGCAGTAGGTGCAAGAGCAAACCTTTTCCAAGAGGGTACAAAAGAGGATAAAGCGTTAGAGAAAACTCTCGAAGCAGATGCTGCTGCCACGGTAGCCGGCTCTTTGCTAGGTGTTTCGACAACAACCTCTTTTATAGAGTCTGCAAGTGGTGTAGAAGCTGGTGGTAGAACAGGTTTAACAGCACTATTTACAGCACTGTTTTTTGTTGGGACTCTCTTTTTGCTCCCGCTCTTTAAAGCTATTCCAGAACCTGCAATTTTACCTATTTTGGTAGCGGTTGGTGTACTGATGTTTATGGAGCTTGGGCGAATGAACTTTAAAGATATGGATATCGCAACTGCAGCAGCAGCATTTTTCTCTATTTTGCTTATGCCATTAACATTTTCGATAACAAATGGTTTGGCAGCTGCTTTTGTAACATATACAGCTATAAAATTGGCAAAGGGTGAGTTTAAAGATTTGAATTTAGGTGTTATTGTTATCTCTATTATCTCATTAATAGTTTTTATAGTACACGCATAAGGGTAAAAGTTGGAAAAAAAGTATTATGGATATAGTGAGTTTTTAGGTGATGTTAAAGAGTTATCGGCAAAGGTTAAAGAGTATAATCCAGATACACTTTTGGCAGTGGCAAGAGGTGGTTTGACCCTTGGGCACTTTATGGCGCAGGCATTAGATACACGCCGCCTTTTTGCACTAAACTCTATACACTATGAGAAAGAGAGCAAGCTTGAAACTATCGAGATATTTAATATACCAGATCTAAAGAGTGCTAAAAGAGTGGTAGTTGTCGATGACATCGTAGATAGCGGAGAGACATTGAGCGAAATTATTAAGGTATTACAAAAAGCCTATCCGCATTGTGAGTTTAAACTCGCAACTATCTTTTACAAACCCACAGCTATTATTCAAGCCGATTACACACTTAAAGAGGCAAAAGAGTGGATAGACTTCTTTTGGGAGGTAGATCCACTTTAACCCGGTTATGCAGAAGAAAATATGAAACCTTATTTCTACTATTAGTGTGTCATATTTTCTCAGTTACTTAGTTGATTTTCTATAATTTTTCCTAATGCTTTCTATTTTAATTTGAGAAGGACTACCATTAATACATGCAACAATATTTCTACATAAACTACAAAATATGGGTAAAAGCTTATTGAACCAGGATTGGCAGATTTCAAGCAATTCTAATGCATAATCCGAGTTGAACGTATAGATAGAGTGAGTTGAAAGGAGTCTATTTGAGGGGTATGATAACTGTAATAACTTATGGAACATATGATATGTTGCATAAAGGGCATATTAATCTGCTAAAGCGTGCCAAAGCACTTGGAGATTACCTTATCGTAGGTGTTACCGATGAAAATTACGATCGCTCTCGAGGGAAACTAAATGTCTCAGAGAGTACAAAAAAACGAATGAAAGCTGTAGAGGCACTGGACTTTGTAGATAAAGTGATTGTCGAGACCCACAAGGGGCAAAAAGCTGAAGATATGGTCAAGTATGATGTAGATATCTTTGCTATTGGAGATGACTGGATAGGCGCATTTGATTACCTAAACGAGTATACACATGTAGAGTATCTGCCAAGAACAGAGGGAATCTCTAGCACACAGCTGCGTAAAGAGCACTTTAGCAAGATAAAATTGGGCTTGGTAGGTTTAGGGCGAGATACAGAAGCTTTTATCGAAGAGGCTCAAAATGTCTCTAGTATTAAGATTAACCGAATCTATGCAAAAGATTTTTTAGCGGTCAAAGCATTTACAAAAGATAATGAGCTTATAAAGTACGGTCACGACAATTATGAAGATTTTTTGGATACATCTATTCAAGCAGTCTATATAGACACGGTGCTCGATAGACACTACCACCTTATAAAAGCTGCACTTGAAGCCGATAAACATGTATTATGCGAAAACCCAATTGCATTGGGGAAAGAGGAGTTAAAAGAGTTGTTACATATTGCCAAGAAGCGAAAACTCATTCTGCTTCCTGCAGTAAAAACAGCCTTTTTACCTGCATTTAACCAGATGCTAAAAGTGCTCGAAGAGGGTGATATTGGAGAGATTAGAGAGGTTAGAGCCACACGAACATCTCTCTATAGAGAAAAAAACTATCCAGACACCTTTATAGCGCAGGGTGCAACAAATATTCTTTCAAGTTATCCATCTTTGCTGGTTAAAAAGGTCTTAGGCAAACATAAAAGTATAGACTTTTTTGATCAGGAAGAGAATGGATACGATATAAGTAACCTTATTATTACAAGACACAAAGGGGGAGCAGTTGGGGTCTCTAGGGTAGCGACAGGTGCTAAGTCAGAAGGCGACGCTGTAATATCGGGAAGTAAAGGGTATATCTATATTCCGGCACCTTGGTGGCTAACAAAGAGCTTCTCTATACGTTTTGAAGATGAGCATAAAACCCAAGAGTATAAATATGAGTTTGCAGGAAGCGGTTTGCGATATATGATTGCAGAGTTTGCTTCGCTGATACAGCGTAACAAGAGTACATCCAAGATGCTTACCCCTACAGATATTGTAGAGATTAATCGTATCCCATTGGAGTATGATGAGTTTAAAAAATTAAGAAAAAAAGAGAGTTAATAGTTTATGATATACGAAGATTACTATATTTTTACACCAGGACCCGTAAAGATGTCTGACGAAATTTTAGCAATTGGGGCAAAACAGACACCCTATTTTAGAAATGCGGCATTCTCTGAGGTGGTTCTTAACTGCGAAAAAGGCTTGCTAGAGATGGTAAATGCACCCAAAGGCTCACGCGTTCTCTTTTTAACAGCATCGGGAACGGCTGGGATGGAGTCGGCAGTTATGAACCTTTTAGGAGATAGCGACAATGCTTTGGTAGTAAACGGTGGAGGGTTTGGAGCTCGTTTTGTAGATATTTGTAAGCGTCATTGCGTTAAGCATTGCGACTTTAAAGTGGAGCAGAGCAATCTAACAGATATAGAAGAGCTAGCACCAAAAGAAGAGTTTAGTTCTCTAATCGTAAATGCCCACGAAACCAGTGTTGGGCATATCTATAACCTCGATAGTATGGGAAAATACGCAAAAAAGCATAATATGTTTTTTATTGTAGATGCAATTAGTATGCTTGTTACAGACCCTCTTGACATGCAGGCTTCGAATATAGATGTTGTTATAGCAAGCAGCCAAAAAGGCTTAGCACTGCCACCGGGCTTAACAATGGTTATACTCTCTCCAAAAGCTATAGAACGCTTGAAGGATGTAGATAATCTCTACTTCGATTTTAAAGATTACCTACAAAATGGAGAGCGTGGGCAAACACCTTATACCCCAGCCGTAACCATAATGCTGCAACTAGAAGCAAGGTTAGAGCAGATAGCAAGACGTGGGGGAGTAGAGCAGAGCATACAGAGCGCAAAAGAGATAGCAGAGTACTTTAGAGAGGCTATTAAACC
>JANTGQ010000032.1 GCA_024762845.1 Nitratifractor sp.
TTCCAGAAATTACTACAGAGCCAAACTACGAAGAGGCATTAGAAGCTGCAAAAGCTGCTGCTAACGCATAATTATACGAGATGAGACTTTTTGTCTCGCTCCTCTGTACTCAAAAGTATATATAAACTTCATTCGTGAACTTTAAATGTGCTTTTCAAGGCACAGAGGGTGTATTAAAAAATATCCTTTCTTATTGAAATAAATTAACAAAATCTTTGAGGCTTTTTTGCCTCTAACCTCTCTAAAAACACCCTTTTTTTTAACTCTTTTTGTTAGAATATAGCACTCAATTCGTTAAACCCGGAATATACATTAGAGATTGCTGAACTCTACACAAACCATTACACTGTAGGCACTTACGGAGAAACTATCGATGCACCTATGGGTGCACCTTAAGTTTTCCGCAAATACCTACAGCACAAGCATTTGGCAGATTTCAAGCAATTCTAATACGAAATCTGGGTTAAAGTATTAGAATTATGAATACAAATCCCAATAAAGGCACAATATGAAAAAACTCTTACCATACATCTCTTTGCTCTTAATTGCTCTAAGCTTCACTGCGTGCGGACCTAGAGCACCATCTGGCGTAGTTGGTGGATACTACAGTAGCGAAGATTACAAAAACAAACCCGATGCAGTTTTTGATGCAGCCAGAGCAGCAGATAAAATTGTAGTCAAAAAGGCTGAGAGGAAAATGTATATCTACAAAGATGGAAAAGTTATCAAGAGTTTTCCTGTCTCATTAGGTGCAAATGACCATTTTGGGAATAAAGTAAAAAGGGGTGATAAGCGCACACCAGTAGGAGGCTACTGCATTCTAAACAAGCGCCACCACCCTGTAAAATACCGTGCGATGACAATATCTTACCCAAATGCTCAAGATAGAGCAAAAGCGAAACGTTTAGGTGTTGACCCTGGCAGCATGATTACAATTCACGGGCAACCACACTGGAATGCAGATGGACACGGAGACAACTATACACTCTCTAAAGACTGGACAGATGGCTGTGTTGCACTGACAAACAGCGACCTCGACTGGCTATGGGGAAGTGTACAACCAGGAACCGTAATCGAGATAGATGATTAAAAACTACACCCCAAAGCAGATAGAGAAGTACAAACGACAAAAATATATCAATCTGCTTACAAAGTGCACGAAAAACCTCTTTAGACTCTTTCGTAGTGAATCTACAGATTTCCCGACATACAAAACCCGTTTCTCTCTCTTGAAAAAAGAGCTTGACGAGCTTGACGAGATACGTTTAGATAGTGAACACTCCAGGCTTGTAACTGAGTATATAGAGCAACTCTATAAACGCACAATTACAGACGCAACACTCAGCCCCGAAGAGTTTGAAGAGCTCAAGAAGAGTGAACTTACACAACTTAATAGACTCCAAAAGCTAAAAAACCAAAAAAAATATACAAAAACAAAGCATAAAAACAGTTTTTCCTAAAATTTATTTTCTCCATTAATTCGAGCGCCTAAGACCCTGCCAGTCGTATTTTGCATATTATCTCTTCTTTAAACACTTTTTGGACATTTAATAATGTTAAAATATCTACACTATTTTATTTAGAGGTACCAAGTGCGCAGTTTTTTCTCTCTTTTACTCTTGCCATATCTACTGTTTGCCGACTTTACAATAGTGTATAAACTAGATAGTAATACAAGCCAAGAGGTCAACTACAAAGATGCACAGCATGTTCTCTTTACCTTCAGAGAGGGCAATACAATTTTTGAGAAACTCCTTATTAACAAAGAGGAGAAGTACCTCACTCTTTATGAAAACGGCATAGAGAACCTCTATCAAATAGATGATAATATCTCAGAGCCAATATCCAAACAAGAGAGCGACCCAGCCAGCAGATATAAGCTACTCAAAGTAGAGTCAAGCTTTAGATTTCAAAATTTTCAAGCGCATATTTGGATTATTCAAGACAATGGGGCGCAATCGGTGGTTACAGTAAGTAAAGACCCACGCCTTGTAGATGCTGTTCATAAAACAATCATAGCGCTCAAAGAGCTACTTCCGGCCAACAAACAAGGAGATGCTGACATCTTTGATATGGGTAGAGGCTATATTCTTTTGGCAAAAGATAAACTGCAGCTACTCTCTTTTTCGCAAGAACCACTTGATCTTGCTCTCTTTAACACTAGTAATACACTCTCAAAAGAGCAGCAGGCAGAGTTTTCGCAAGAGACACAAAACTGTTTTCGCTCTCTTTGCTGTGGTCGTAAACATTTTAAGAGTAGAGCAATAACAGCAATGCTCAATAGTAAAGTTAATGGTTGGCAGCTCTCTCAAAGTGCCAAGTGTGAAAATATAGATAGCCAAAGTGGTTTAGAGAGTGCTCTTTATAAAAAAGACAAAAGCGTTATCGTAGCAGAGATGACCACAGGAGACAATACCCTCTACGGTAAAATAGAGAGCCTCCAGGAGCAAGGGGTTGAAATTAACAATATTCAAAGAGTTAATGTAAACGGCTTTAAAGCACTTAGTGCCTATCTGCCATTTTTAGATACTACAGTGGTTGATATTACTCTGCCAGATACAACACTCTCTATCTACCAAAAAGGGAAACAGGACCTTTTACCTTTTGTTAAAAAATCAATAAAATTTAATGCACTCTCTAACTTCTAAAGCTCCCTATTAGCATATATCTCGAGAGCCTTTACGTATTCGCTCTCATAGTTGGTATTTAAAAAAGCATTTTCACTCTCTATCTGTAGTGCATGGTACGGCTCTCTTGCAATACACTCTCTCATGCTATGTCTCCCTGCTCTTAGCTGCTCTCGAAGAGTCTTGTAACACCTTTGCCTATAGATTGCTGCTGTTGGCTCAAGCCCCTCAGCGCTCTCAAAAAGATATACAGCACTCTCGGGCTGCTCTCTATAGAGTTTTAGCAGCTTCTTTATGCTCTCTATATCCAGCAGAGGCATATCTACCGCAATTAAAAAAAAATCATCTTGTATCGTTTCAAAAATCGAAGCAGCTGCCAAGAGTGGAGAAGAGCTCTTCTCTTTATCAAGAATAAGCGGAGCTTCAAAATCAAACTTATCCTCTTTTGTGCTTATATAAACATTCTCAAACAGTATTGAGAGCCGTCTATATTGATACTCTGCAAGTGTAGGGTAGCCACCAAAAGGTAATAGGGCTTTGTCGCTACCCATTCTACTGCTTTTTCCACCAGCTAGAATAACAGCATTAGCCAACATACTCTCGTCTTTGCTTATGTACCCAAAGCAACAGAGCTGCCATTAAGGCTACAAATGACTCAAAAAGGAAAAGTCCACTTGGAGACACTTTATAGATAAGCCCAGAAACTACGGCACCAACTGCGCCACCAAGCCCAAAACTGATACCCAAAAAGAATTGCTGCGCAAGCTGCTTTTGAGTGTAGAGGGTATAGACATAGGCAATAGCTGCAGTATAATAGAGTGCAAAACTCAAAGCATGGGTTGCCTGGGTGAGTAATACAATAGTAATACTCTGCGGATAGAGTGCTAAAAAGAACCAGCGAAATACTCCACTAAGTGTAGTAATAAAAATTAGTGTCAGCAAGGTATAATGTCTTAATAGTGGACCTTGAAAGATGAGCATAACTATTTCACAGAGAACTCCAAAAATCCAGAAGTAGCTTACAATATCGAGTGCAATACCGTTACTTGTCTCATAGATTGTAAAGAAGTTATAAAAGCCCCCAAAACTCAACTGAAAAAGAAAAACACTTAACCAAAACGCCCAATACTTCTTTAAAGAGAACTCCCTGTTCTCCTCTACGTCGATCTGCTCCTCTTTGCCTCGACTCTCATATTTCGATAAAGTATAGCCATAAATAAGTGTAAAAAAAGCAACACCAGACAAAAATAGCAGCGCCGTTATATAGCTGTTTAAAGTATTGCCCAAGACAAAAGCGATAATCGAAAAGCCAACAGAGCCCCAGAGTCGTATCTTGCCATATCTCTCTTTTCCTATACGCTCGAGAGCTATTGTCTCTGCAAATGGGAGTGCAGCGCCCATAGCACCACCATAGAGTAGATTCACAAAGAGAAATGCCCAAAAATTATTAATTGTTAGAAAGAAAAGCAGTGTTGTAAATAAAGTCGCAAAGAGTGATAAGACAAAGACTCTTCTATTGAGCTCTACAAAATGTTTAAAAACAAAAGGGAGAAAAAAGCGCATAAGTGGTGCTACTGTATATATCATCCCTATATCTACGGCGCTGTAGCCTAGGTCTTTAAGCACTTTTGGCATAAATATAATATAGACACCAACCATAGCGAAGTAGAAGAAGTAAAACCCTCCTAATTGCAGCGCTACGGTGCCAAATGGGTTAAGACTCTTTATTCTCATATACCAGCGCAGTTCCTACAATCAAGTCGTGCAGATTCCTTGCATCTTTTCTAAAGAAGAGCACAATCCATCCAAAGAGTAAAAAGGTAAATTTAGAGAGAATTTGACGCAGTATAATTGTAGTAAATGGCGGCTTCTGCCCAGATGGTAAGAAAACCAGCTTTATTCCATACGCTTTCATCCCTGGCGTCTGAGCACTTTTAAACAAAAAGAGTATCTCTACAATTGCCAAAGGGAGCAAAATATAGATCCACCCTAACATTTTATGAGCCGCAAACCCCTCTCTTCCACTAAAGACAAGATAAAAAACTATATACATAATCGGCATCAGCAGCATAAAACTATCTGTTAAGAATGCCTTTATATAATCCCCTCTGCGCGCAAAACGAAAATGCTTTTTAGGCTCTTTAGGAGAACTCTTTATTACTTTCCCCTGTTTTGTCTCTCGAAAACGCTTCTTTGCCATTAGTGTTGTGCCCCTAGACTCATGCTGAATATCGGCAGTAACATTGCCAAAACAATTGTTCCGACAATTGCACCGATAAAGAGCATCATAAATGGCTCCATAAGACTTAGGAGTACTTTTATCTTATCTTTGTTCTCTTCGTTATAGAGTTTTGCGATACTCTTTAAGATAGAAGCAACGCTACTGCTCTCTTCACCAAGCGCAAGCGACTGCATAAAGTTTTTCTTTGGCTTTACCCCTTTGGTGCGAAAGAGTGCAACAGAGAGTTTGTTCCCCTCTACAACTTTTGCTGAGGCTCTATCGAAAAGCTCCCGCAGTGCGCTATTGTTAAAAGTTGTTGACGCCAACTGAACAGCCTGAGCATATGATACACCAGAATCGAGCATCAATGCTAGAATATAGCTAAACCGCCCCAGCTCATAGTTTTGTAAAATATTGCCAATAACAGGAATCTTTAATAACATAGAATCAATCAGCTTTCTAAAAGATCCAATTTTTGCATAGCTAAACTGCAAAAGCGCAACCAAAGCAATAAGAAAAATCAAAACATGCAGCCAGTAGTGGGTAAAGAAGTCACTCATCCCCAAAACAATAGTAGTAATTGTCGGCAATTTCTGCCCTGTATCTTCAAATATTTGGGTAATCTTTGGCACAACAAAGGTTATTAAAAACGCTGTCATCCCAATTGCAACCAAGAATATAAAAGAGGGGTAGATCATCGCATTGGTAGCTTGCTTCTTTACCTCGCCTTGGGAGGAGAAAAAATCTCCCATAGTCGATAACACTGCACCCATCTTTCCACTCTGCCCCGATACATTAATACTCTGCAAAAAGAAATCTGGCAACTCATAGACACTTTGGGAGTTAAGCGCAACATAGAGCGACTTCCCCTCCTCTACCATCTTCTTGACCTCTTCTATAAAAGAGGCATACTTCTTTTCGCCCTTATGCTGGTTGTGCATAAGTTTCAGTGCTGTTACAATGGTCATACCGGAGTCAATATAGCTTGAGAGCTCTTTTGAGAAGGCACTCATAAGTGTACCGCTCATTGGACGTTTTTTAACACTTGTCAAAAGCGACGTACCACCGCCCTCTTCGAGGTTTTGATAAAATATTCCCTGAGACTTTAGTATCTGCTTCGCTTCATTAAAGCTACCGGCAACTATGACACCTTTGACTCTTTTACCCGATGCGTTTAAACCCTTGTACTTATACTGCATAGCATACCTGTTATTTTTTTATAGATTATATTTTAATTTAGCTTTGCTTGGGCTTTGTCGCTGTTTTGGGACTATTTTCTGGTAGTGATTCAACAAAAATCGACTGCGAAGGATAAGCAAAACCAGAGTTGTTTCGCTCTACTATCTCCTCTATTTTATACTGTATATCCTCTTTAATATCTAGATACTCTTGCCAAACAGCCGTATCGGTAAAGGTATAGATAAATATATCTTTGCTGCTATCATTAAATTTGTCAAAATTTACAAGCAGTGTCTCATCCTGCGCAATTTTTGGCTCTGTTTGTAACATACTCTTAATCTCTCTAGCAATCGTTGCCATCTGTTCACTGCTTGTAGTGTAGGTTAAACCTATACTCATTTTAATGCGTCGCTTATCTCTTCGTGAAAAATTCTCTATATGGCTGTTTGCAACAATCTGGTTGGGTACAATAATGAGAGATTTATAAAACGAGCGAATCTTGGTTGTACGCATACCAATATCCTCTACCGTCCCCTCAACACCATCAACTTTTATCCAGTCACCTATTTTGATACTCTTATCTATCAGTATTGCAATGGAGCCAAAAAGATTTGCTGCTGTATCTTTTGCTGCCAAAGCAAATGCTAAACCACCAAGACCAAGTGATGCGATGAGTGCAGTCACATTAATACCCCAAAGACTTAAAATAGAAGAGAGTGCAACAACCCAAATCAATATTTTTACTACTCTTAATATAAAACTCCCTAAGCTCGTAGAGATATCCGAACTCAACTTCCCTACCGTATGAAAAACAAGCCCATCGAGTGCGCAAATAGTTGCCCAAACAATCCAAAAGAAGTTAAATATAACCAAAGAGCCCAGAAGCAGATTTAAAAATCTATTATCAATAAGTAAAACAGAAAAAAAGATATAAAATGCAAGTAGTAAAAACGCCAACTGTAGCGGCTCTTTTAAGTTCTCAATTACTCTGTCGTCATACTCTGTTTTTGTGCGTTTAGCCAATTTTAAAGAGACTTCTAACGTAAATTTAACCAAAAGAGGTCGCAGAATAAAGATAAAAAGAAAAATTAAAACAGCAACAATAATCTGAGCATAAGTAATGCCATACACAGAGTATGCCAAGAGAGGAACTTTTTGGTAAAGCAGTATTAAAAAATCGTGTGATACAGTGTCTACTTTACTATCAAGCCCACTTGCAACTTTTGTAGCAACCGATACATTCTTTTCAATATCCATAGATTATCTTAATACATTACTAGTAAGGGGTGGCATCTATAAAACCATGTGCCTGTCTCTCAATAACCTCCACAATGCCTGCTTGCACAAACTTTATATCATCTATAAAATCTTTTTTCTTCCAGCCCATTGTCTGCATAGTGTTAATACAACCTATAAACTCAACATCATACTCCATTAACGACTGAATCCGTGAGAGTGTCTTTTTGTCAAAATCTTTTTTTATAACGCGCATTCCAGGTCCATACGCTATAACTACTACCTTTAAAGCACTATCTGGATACTCTTTTAAGATATTATAGATAGTACCGAGCATATGGTTTGCGTAGTGAATATCTTTGCTGTTGAGCTTCATAATAATCTCTCTAGGCTTATCAAAGCTTGGTTTTGGATCTTTAAAATCATACTTTGCAAAAAGTAAAAAAGGTACTAGAAGTAAAAGTAGCAGTCTCTTCATAACTATCCTTCATTAAAAGTTGTGACGCAATCGCCTTTTCTAATTATACCCTGCTTCAAAACTTTTGCATAGATACCACGGCAGTTTTTCACAAGTTTTGGCAATCTGTTATCATATTGTGTTAAATGACTACAGAGCGTACACCCTTTTGTTATCTCAATAACTGCAGAACCAATTGAGAACCCTGTACCAAACGGCAAAGAGTGAGGGTCAAAATCTAAAAGAATATTCTCACCAAGTGCAACTTTTGGTAGCTCAATACCCTGCTTTTTCGCCAAGTCATACGAATTATGACCAATTATCATAATAGAACGCAACGCATCTTTACCGGCAAATTTATCGCCTTCTATCCCGCAATCTGCAAGAAGTGTCACCTCTTCTACACTCTCACGCACGCCACTTGTACCAACAGGAGCAATGTAAAGCTCTAAAACTTTTCCTAATTCCAATCTGCAATCCATTTAAATATAAACTAGATAGTTATTCTACCCACTATATATTTAAAACACCAATAGCCAAAAGGCTACTAGCACTGTACGATACCCTTGTTGTCTTTAAGACCAACAATCTCTGGTGTATCAACTTTAAGCTTTTTAATATGCTTAACATTTTTAAGATAGTTCTCAACTGTCTCCCATACCGGCTCTCCTGGAGCTTTAGAGTTAACAGTCGACCATCCCGCAACTTTATACTTCTTCGCAGGATCAAGTGGTTTACCATCAAGTGTTCTAACATCACTAATACGTTTACCCATCTTTTGAAGAGGGTCGATTTTATATGAAAGACCACCTGTCCTAACCATATCCCCACCTTGTTGGTAGAATGGATCAGCGTTAAACAAGTTATCCGCAACATCTTCGAGGATGTTATGAATCCCTTTACCATCAATCTCTCTCATATACGTCTCAGGGTAAGTCATAGCTGTTTGCGTTGCTAAATCCTCAAATGTAATCTTGTCGCCCGCAATGACCGATGTTCCCCATCTAAACCCAGGAGAGAGTGATACATCTGCACCTTTAACTTCACGCAAGGCATCACAGATAATCTGGTCAAAACTTCCGTTAAAGTTACCACGTCTAAAGAGTGTCACATCTGTTGTAGCAACTACACGCTCAAGGTCTTGAATAAATGGTTTTCTTACCTTACTGATATACTCTTTCATCTCTTTATCTTCTGGTACCAAGTCTGGGAATACCGGAAGAAGTGTAAATTTAAAGTCAGCAATTTTTCCATCTTTAATGTCAAGGTCTAGTACGTTTAGGAATTTACCGTTACTTCCTGCATTACATACATATGTTGTACCAGCTTTATTTTTAACAGGTACAGCTTCTGGAACACCATCGTGTGTATGCCCACCCATAATAAAGTCGATACCACTCACAACCTGTGCCATCTTTTTATCAACATCGTATCCATTGTGAGATACAACAATAATTGCATCTGGCTTCTCTTTTTTCTTAATAGAGTTTACAAGCTCTTGCATCTCATCTGGTTTAATACCAAAAGTCCAATCTGGAATAAATCTTTTTGGGTTTGCAATAGTTGTATATGGGAATGCTTGCCCAATTACAGCTACATTTGCTTTACCAAGTTTCTTCATAACGTATGGTCTAAAGAGGCGTCCGCTATCTTCATCAAACGCTGGTGAGCCATCCATTAGTGCATCTTCTTTAACAAATACATTTTGTGCAACAAAGTCTGCTTTAAGAGCTTTTACATTCTCTAAAACCTCTTTAGCTTTGTATGTAAACTCCCAGTGACCTGTACAAACATCAACCCCTAAAAGATTCAATGCACCAACCATATCTTTACCACGAGTCTGTAAAGATGTCCAGCTCCCTTGCCATGTATCACCACCATCTAGGAATAGAGTTTTATCTTTACCAAACTCTCCTCTTAGTGAATCTACAATAGTTTTAAGGTGTGCGAACCCGCCTACTCTACCAATCGCTTTTGCATTTTTTTCAAAATCAACACAACTAAATGCATATGTTAATCTATCATTTTTCTTGATATGGTAGTAGTCTAAAAAGTGATCTCCAACAACGTGTGGAGGAACATTTTTATTCCCTTGTAGACCAATATTTACACTTGGCTCTCTAAAATAGACAGGCATTAACTGTGCGTGAGTGTCTGTCATATGTAATATTCTTGCATTTCCAAACGGCTTTAACTTATAATAATCTTTTAAACCACCATCCGGAGATAAACGCATATGCGAATTTGCAAAAATTGGCGTACTCCCTAGAGCCGCCATTAAATACATAAACTCTCGTCTTCCTAAACTCATTACTATCCTTTAAAATTTAAAACCGTCTCCAGGGACTGCCAAACGCCAAGTTTTTTCAGCCTCAACTTTTTCTTGTAGTGCACTTACAGCAAATGTACAAGTTCTCCACGCTGCATAATCAAGTGGAAATTTTTTAGTTTTATCTTTTTTCTTGTCTTTATATTTAATGACAGCATCTTTACTCTTATTTTTAAGAGCCTCTTCTACTGCTTTTATATATTTGCTATTTGTAATTCCGAGTCTTTTAAACTCCACACCTTGCTTTACAGCTTCTGGGTTGTATTTTTTTGCAACCTCTAAAGCTTTTGCTGCACCAATTGCTTTAACGTCACAAGCCTTTTTAACATCAAGCTTTGCGGCATCTTCAAGTAAACCAGCATTTGCAACTGCAATAGTTGCTGCTGCTATAATTAGTAACTTTTTCATTATCAGCTCCTTACTTTCTAATATCTGGACCATCAACTGGGAGTCCATTTGACATATATGCCATAAAGTAAGATACCTCATTCATCCACTTACTACCTGGCTTATGCGGGTTCTCACCTTGGTCTTTGTTACAACCTTTTAAACGACGCTCAAGTGTACCAAGACCTTCCCACTTCAAACGATATACAGGGAAGTGTGTTGTTTGTCCAAATAGTGGTGACATATACTC
>JANTGQ010000033.1 GCA_024762845.1 Nitratifractor sp.
GGAAAGCGACTCTTTTAATGCTATCTTTAGTAGTGGACTCTTTTTGCATTTTTGGGTTTACTATACGTACATCCCACTCGAGTGCTACAGCTTTTCGATATTTATCTTCGTAATACTCTAAGGGGTGTCCAATCTGCAGTGGTGTGGTAATGTGCATCCAGGCTCTGTCTACATCTGCCCAGAGGCTTACGAGTTTGTCGGGGTCGCTGTGGGTAAGTGCTGTCTCAATGGCTAGAAAGTAGGCGATCCATGCATCTTTTTGCTGATATACATGATCGTCTAGAGTATGCAGCGTTTCGATAAGAAGTTTTAGTTTGCTGCTTGTCTCTATAACTTCATTAACAAAAGCATCTGCATAGGAGAGGCGTTTATAGCCATCTTTTTCGTGCACCAAAACAGAGTAGCAGCGGTCTGCAATTTTGCCATCTTTGCAATCGAGCAGGTTTTGCTGATGCAGCATTTGGAAAATTTTTGATTCATCTCCATTAAATAGATCAAATAGATCGCGGTTTACACCATTTATAATATGCTCCCTCCACCTACTTTGCCACTTTGTTATTGTCTCTCCTACAGAGTGGACACCACTTAAAATTGCTCTATAAAATGGTGTTAAAAGTTGTTTGTTTTCGATAAAGTTTAGAAGAGACTCAAAGCGTTCAAGGTAGAGTTTGGAGTTAAAGAGGTATGCAAGTTCGAGCTTGCTGTCGATTTGTGTTTGTGTAAAGCCCTCTTTGTTCATAAACTGCTCTATTGCATCTTCTCGAAGGTTTATAAGATAGATTAAAGAGGCGTGTATACTCTCTTCGCTCTTTTGCAGACCAATGTGCTCTAAAAAAGACTCTACAAGTGCTAGTGCTTTGGGGTGCTCTTTGCCTTTTGAGAGGTCAAAGTAACTATTAAGATGGTTGTCTCTTTTTTGGGTTTCGTTGTAGATGATTTCTATATCTTTTAGAAATTGCTCTTGTAGCTGTTTCATTCTTTTCCTTGAAGCATTGTAATAATTGGCTTTATTAAGTTTAGAGCTTTTGCTCTATGAGAAAGTTTTGATTTTATAGTACTATCTAGCTCTCCAAGTGTTTTATTGTAGCCACTTGGTATAAAGATAGGGTCGTAGCCAAAACCTTTATCTCCTCTGGGGCTTGTGATAACTTTGCCGTACATCCAGCCATGGACTAGATATTCGCCATATTTGCTAACGACTGCAAGGGCTGCTGTGTAGTGTGCCGGCGACTCTTTGAACCCTTTTGCCTCTAGGCTATCAATAGCTTTTTGAAGATTCTCTTTATCATTTGCTCCCTCTTTGGCGTAGCGTGCAGAGTAGATACCAGGCTCACCGCCAAGTTTGTCGATACTTATGCCACTGTCGTCTGCTATGACGATAGCATCTTTTTCTAGGCGTTGGTAGATTACTCTAGCTTTAATAAGTGCATTCTCGGCAAAGGTTTTGCCATCTTCTACAATATCCAAATCGCCTATTAACTCATAAAATGGGATGATAGGGCTCTCTATCATTTCGGAGAACTCTGCTATTTTACCCCGGTTGCCGCTTGCTATTATTAGATCCATTCTATCTAGCCTTTAATATATATTATTACGCTTAAGTCATATTTACTATAGAAAGTTATATAATCGCACTATTATATCCACAGAAAGGTAAATAAGTGAAAACAATTATAAAAAAAGTATGGCATTTAAGTCTAATTATTGGGCTCAGGTTCCTTGGGCTCTTTATTGTTATGTCGGTTCTGTCGGCATATGCTCTTAATCTAGAGGGGGCTACACCGACGCTTGTAGGTTTGGCAGTTGGTGGTTATGCACTTACACAAGCAGCTTTGCAGGTGCCATTTGGTGTATTAAGCGATAAAATAGGGCGTAAAAAGGCGATATTGATAGGGCTTTTAATCTTTGCAGCAGGTTCTGTTGTTGCAGCTGTTGCCGATGATATCTACACACTCTTAATTGGGCGTTTCTTGCAAGGTGCTGGGGCTATCGGAGCAGTTGTGATAGCAATGATTAGCGACCATGTAAAAGAGGAAGAGAGAGCCCACGCTATGGCTGTAATGGGTATGGTAATCGCTTTGGCGTTTACATTTGCTATGGTGTTTGGTCCGATCGTTGGCGGCTTGGCGGGTGTGCCATCGTTATTTTATCTAACGGCTGCTATGGCGGTGCTCTCTATTATCTTGCTCTTTACCATTGTTCCGGAGTCTCCAAAGATTACGCATAACTTTAGTGAAGAGGAGGCAAAGGTAAGCAGTGTATTTAAAGATGCAGACTTAAAGCGTATGTACGTAACATTTCTCTTCCACAGCTCGACAATGGCGATAGCGTTTTTCCTTATTCCTATGGTTTTAAAGCATAACTTCCACCTACCACTTAATGAGTTTTGGAAAATCTATCTTCCGGCAGTTATATTTGGTATTTTAGCTATGGGACCTGCGGCAGTATTTGGAGAGAAGTACAATAAAGGAAAAGAGATATTTTTAATCTCTATTGCCTCTATCGCGCTTGCATTTATACTTATGGGGTTTGCAAGCAGTCTATGGCTCTTTGGTGTAGGGGTGAGCCTCTTTTTTATCGGTTTTAATATGTTTGAGCCTCTCTTGCAGAGCTTTGTAAGTAAGTTTGCAAAAGCACACCAGAAGGGTGCCGCACTTGGTGTTGCAAATACATTTGCCTACATCGGTATGGGTGTAGGGGCAACACTTGCAGGGAAGATATTTGAAGTTAGCAGTGCAGCAGGTGTAGCGATGGCTGTTTTGGTAATATCTATATTGTGGGCAATCTGGATAGCAGGTATGCGAAACCCTGGTCTGCGGGCAACAATATACCTAAACAAAGAGCTTTTCGACTTTGACAAACTAGCAGAACTTCGAGCCAAAGAGGGTGTTACAGATACCTATATTAACGAGACAGAGGGTATTTTGGTCGTCAAATATGATAAAGAGAAGCTCGACGAAGATGAACTACGCGGATTTATGCTCAAAAGATAAATAATATTCTATAGATGGGTAAATTTATTGTATAATTTGGGCAATAGAAATTATCCCGGATTATAGGAGAGTATCTGAATGAGCGTAGAGTTGGATGATGCAAATCTCTATATAAATAGAGAGCTGTCGTGGTTAAATTTTAATAAACGGGTATTGGATCAGGCGACATATAAAGGGTTGCTGCCTCTGGATAGGCTAAAATTTTTAGCAATCTATGGAACTAATCTGGATGAGTTTTATATGATTCGAGTAGCTGGACTCAAGGCACTCTATAAAGCTGGTGTAAATGCAACAGGTCCAGATAAATTGACACCTATAGATCAGCTTACCCAATTAAGAGATGAGATACGTAATATTATGCCTGACCTTGAGAGTATCTACCTTGGGGTAAAGAAGGAGCTTGAGGAGAGTGGAGTTTCGATTAAACACTTCAGTGAGCTTAACGAAGAGCAAAAGAGTCGTGTCAGCGAACACTTTTTTGAACATATCTACCCTATAATTATACCAATTGCAGTTGATGCTACGCACCCTTTTCCGCATCTGAATAATTTAAGTTTTGGTATTGCTTTGGAGTTAAAAGGTAAAGATGGGCAGATGAAGCATGGTCTTGTTAGGATACCTAGAATTGTCTCCCGTTTTATTCATATTGATAATACATTTGTTCTTGTCGAATCGGTAGTCGAGCACTTTTCTAGTGAGCTTTTTCCAGGCTTTAAACCGGTTGCCTCTGCACCATTTAGGGTAACAAGAAATGCTGATATGGATATTGAAGAGGAGGAGGCAGATGACTTTTTAGAGATTCTAGAAGAGGGGCTTCGCTCGCGTAATAAGGGTGCAATTGTCAGGCTTGAGCTTAATGGAGATGCGGACGAGGGTATTGTAAACTTCTTATGTGGAAATATGCATATAGAAGATAAAGATATCTACTACTATAAACATACCCCGCTTAATCTTGGAACATTTTGGCAGGTAGTTGGAGATAAGACGATTTCGCACCTTGCAAGCCCTAGCTTTATGCCAAGGACTCTACCGCCACTTGACCACCAGGATGTCTATGACGTTATGGAGAGCCAGGATATTCTGCTCTATCATCCATATGAGAGTTTTGAACCTGTTGTAAAATTTGTTAAAGAGGCTGCTTACGACCCAGATACGCTTGCTATCCGTATGGTGCTCTATCGTGTGGGCTCGAACTCTCCAATTGTAAAAGCACTTATAGATGCTGTAAAAGATGGTAAACAGGTAACGGTACTTGTAGAGTTAAAGGCACGGTTTGATGAAGAGAACAATCTCCGCTGGGCAAAAAAGCTCGAAGATGCAGGGGCACATGTTGTTTATGGTATTCCACAGTTGAAAGTACACGCAAAGATAGCGCAGGTTATTAAGTATAAAAGTGGAACGCTGCAGAGTTATCTGCATTTGGCAACAGGAAACTACAACCCAACTACTGCCAAAATCTATACAGATGTCAGCTTCTTTACCTGTAATAAAAAGTTTAATAGTGATGCTACAAAGTTTTTCCACTTTTTAACGGGGTTTGCTGCAGATACAAAACTTGATAATCTCTATATGTCACCAACGCAGATTAAGCCAAAACTACTTCGTTTAATCGAAAAAGAGGCGTCATATGGGAGTGACGGCTATATGATTTTAAAAGCGAATGCACTTGTGGACCAGGCAATTATCAAAGCACTCTATAAAGCTTCGATGGCTGGGTGTAAAATAGATTTGATTATCAGAGGAATATGCTGTCTCAAACCCGGTATTAAAGGGGTGAGTGAGACAATTAGTGTAAGTTCAGTTATAGGTAAGTACCTGGAGCACCCAAGACTCTACTGGTTTAAAAACTCCAAAGTCAATGCCTATATATCGAGTGCAGATTTAATGCCAAGAAACCTTGATAGAAGAATAGAGTTAATGACACCGATTGAGTCGCCAAAACTTGCCGGCAGAATTGAGCAGATACTGAAGCTGCAACTTGCAGACAATAGCCATAGATATATGCTTGAGAGTAGTGGCGAATATACGAAGGTTACTCCAAAAGAGGGTGCAGAGACTATTAATTCGCAAGAGCAGATGGAGCTTTATGTAACGAAAGTGAGTAAAAGGGTTACGAAAAACAGTTCAAAACATATATCGAAGCTGGCAAAAAAACTGCTGAAGGAGTCATAATGAGAGCGATTATTTTACCATACAAAGGGCTAGAACCAGATATTGCAGAGTCTGTGTGGGTGGCTCCTGGTGCAACTGTTGTAGGAGATGTAGATATAGGAGAGGAGTCCTCTATATGGTTTGGCGTAGTTATTAGAGGTGATGTGCATAAGATAAGAATTGGCAAGCGTGTAAGTGTACAGGATTTGTCGATGATACATGTAACACACTATAAAAAGAGCGACAAGAGTGACGGAAGCCCAACAGTTATTGGTGATGATGTAACAATCGGGCATAAAGTTATGCTGCATGGCTGCACTATAGAAGATGCGTGCCTGATAGGAATGAGTGCCACTATTTTGGATGATGCCGTAATTGGGAAAGAGTCTATTGTCGGTGCAGGTGCTCTCGTAACGAAGGGAAAAAAGTTTCCACCGCGCTCTTTGATTATAGGCAGTCCTGCCAAAGTGGTACGGGAGTTGAGCGACGAGGAGGTGAAAGAGCTCTATGCATCGGCGGAGCGTTATGTTGGTTTTATGAAAGGCTATAGAGATGCCTAGTGTCTTTATTAAGAGTCTACGTGATATTGTAAGTCCAAAAGTTCTTTTGTTTATTCTGAAAATTGCGTTTGGAAGTTTTTTGTTAATGGTGCTCTTTTTTTGGATATTCTGGGATAGTTTTAGCCACTTTGTAGCTACTTTGGTCTCTGCTGTACCGTTTATTGGAAGTTTGGGGTTTGTACAAGGTGGCAGTGCATTTTTGGCTTCACTTATTGTGGCGTATGGGGTGATTATTGTAGCTATCTCACTGTTGACTTCACTCTATAGCCCCAAACTGCTTTTAGATCTTACAAAAAAAGAGTATGGTATTACAGGGAGAGACGAGAGTAAAATAGGTAAATCAATCTACTACAATATAAAAGCAGGGTTGATATTTCTGCTTCTTTTAATCTTGCTGCTACCGCTACTATTTGTGCCGGTTTTAGGACAGATAGTAATGCTTCTACTTTGGGCACTCCTGATAAAGGAGCCAACGTTCTATGATGTCTCATCTCTATTTATAGAAGATGAAAAAGAGTATAAAGGGCAGAAGTCTATCTGGTTTGTAGCTATTGTTGCCTCTTTGTTTAACTATATTCCAGTTTTAAACCTCTTTGCACCTATTTTTGCACAGATTATGTTTATGCATTGGTTGCTTCCAAAGTTGGCTAAATAATCATTTGAACCGGGTTTAAGTCAGCCAACTCTGGGGCTTGCCTCTGTTTTTCTATCTGCTCTAAAAAACAGTCACTCTCTCCAAAAAATCGAATAAAATTTCATTTTGTCATATAATAGTAACCCCCTTTGATATTTGAAATATAATTTTTATATCGATTATATCAAAGGGGTAGAAAATGAAAAGAGTATTAATTTTTCTTTTGGGACTGTTTATCGTTAATTCACTAGCAGTTGCCAACGATGTTATTATAGGCAATAAAGCGTATAGCGCAGCAGCACCGGCAACACTTAGCGGAAAAGTGTGGTGGGATGAGAATCTAAACGGTATACAGGATGAGAGCAATAAAGGTATTGCAGGTATCCGTGTACATCTCTACAAGAATGGTGAAGATACAGGCGAAATGGTTTTAACGCAGACGATGGGCGAGGGGAATTATACATTTGAAAACCTCGAGGCAGATGCAAACTATACGGTAAAGATAGATTTACCTCGAAACTACCCTGACTTTACACTGCAAAATATTGGAGATGATAACAGTAAAGACAGCGATATTGTAAACTGGCCATTTAGAAGTGAGACTCTTTACTTAAGAGCTGGAGAGCATGGTGTACTAGATGCCGGGCTTGTTTGTAAGGTATGTGCACAGCTACATATGGAGAAGTATACAAATGATGTATTGGTTCAAGCTCCAGAGGATATACCAAAGATAAAGGTAGGAGAGAGTGTAACATGGAAGTATATTATCTATAACGACAGTACCTCTGCGAGCATTGATAACATTACTGTAACTGATGATAAAGAGGGGAATATCAGCTGCCCTCAAGAGAGCTTGGATCCAGGTGAGAGTATGGAGTGTACTAAGAGTGGTGTTGCAAAAGAGGGCAGCTATAGTAATATGGGAAGAGTTACAGGCTCTAGCCCAGATAAAAACCTGACAGATGAGTACCCAAGTAACTACTATGGGGTGGTGGCGAAAATTGATATTCAAAAGCTTACGAATGGTAAAGATTCAGATATGGCTCCTGGTGAGAAGTTATCTATTGGTGATAGTGTAACATGGGAGTATATTGTTAAGAATGCTGGGAATGTAGAGCTTTCAAATATTGCGGTAACAGATGATAAAGAGGGGAGTATTAGCTGTCCTAAAGATAGCCTAGATGTGAATGAGAGTATGACATGTACTAAAAGTGGTACTGTACAAGAGGGGCAGTATGAGAATGAGGCTACAGTTACAGCAAGCAGCGAAGATGGTGCAGAGGTAAAAGGTAGCGACAGTAGCCACTATGTAGGTGTTAGCTCATGTCTTGGAGATCGCTTATGGTATGATAAAAATCTAAATGGTGTTCAAGATAGCGGGGAACCGGGTGTTGTTGACATTGGAGTATCGCTTTACTCTGAGAGTGGTGCGCTCTTGGCTACTACGCAGACAGATCAGAATGGTAACTATAAGTTTTGCGGTTTGAAACCTGGGAAGTATAAAGTTAAGTTTGAACAGCCAAACACCTACCTCTTTACACTTAAAGATCAAGGGGATGACGCCGAAGACAGTGATGTAGATAGTTCAGGCTGGAGCCATCTTGTTACGTTAGGGGTTGGTGAGAATGATATGAGTATAGATGCTGGTATCTACTGTGAATGTGATGACTTTATTGTAAATCCCGATGAGTACAGTAAAGTATCTGCATCTTTTGAACCAATGGCAGTACTTGGCTTGCTACTTTTTATCTATCTAGCGACACTGACAGTACGCCAAAAAGAGAAGTAGTTTTTAGCCCTAATGTAGTGGTTTATGTTATAATCTCTTTAAAAAAGGCTAAAGAGTGAGAAGAGCATTTACCATGATAGAGTTGGTGTTTGTAATTGCTGTTATTGGAATATTGGCGGCAATTGCAGTGCCTAAATTTACAGCGACACGAGATGATGCAACAGCAGTAAAAGCAAAAACTACCGTAGCCTCTATACGCTCTGCTATCTCTACAGAGGTACAGAAGCGTATGATGGCAGGGACATATACCCCAATAGCTAATCTGGGTGGTACAACAGGTGGGTATGATAAAGCTATATTTGACTATTTTGATGGAAACAATCAAAATGGCAGGGTTTTAGAGTATCCGCCACACTCTTGTAAGAGTGCATCAAGCAAAGGGTGCTGGATGCGAACAGGAGTAAATACCTATAGGTACTATTTTTCTGGAAGTAGTGCCACCGTAGATTTTACAGTGAGTAATAACCGTTTCGATTGTGTGAATCCAACTTCGAGTCAATGCGCTAAACTTGATCGCTAATGTTCTACTATGAAACTGCACTTTTGGGTGCACACCTCTCCCCTTTAACATACAACTCCTCTTCTCAAATTGAGCTTGGTACTATAGTAGAGGTGCCTCTAAAAAAGAGTATCAAGAGAGCGGTTGTAGTAAAGGAGGTAGAGAAACCGGAGTTTCCTACTGAGCCTATTGGCAAAGTGACAGAGGAGTTCTATACTCCTAAGCAGCTAGAGATTGCCAAATTTATCAAAGAGTACTACTTTAGCAGCTTCGGAGAAGCTTTGGCACTCTTTTTACCTTACACTTCTAAAGAGTTTAGTTTTGAGAGCCAAATGTATGAAGAGTTGCCAACATTAACCCCTTTGCAGGAAAAAGCATTGGCTCAGATTGAGCAAAAAGAGCTCTCTTTGCTCTTTGGTGTAACGGGGTCTGGAAAGACCGAGATTTATATCCATTTAATTGCAAAGGCTTTAAAAGAGGGGAAAAGTGCAGTTGTCCTTATGCCAGAGATTGCCTTGACGCCGCAGATAACAAAGAGAATAGAGGGCTATTTTGGAAAGATTGTAGCAACATGGCACTCTAAAATTACCAAAAAGAGAAAAGAGCAGATAGTAGAGGGTATACGAAACGCAGAGGTCAGAGTGGTTATTGGTGCACGCTCAGCGCTCTTTTTGCCGCTTTTTAACTTGGGTCTTATAGTAGTAGATGAAGCGCATGACGATAGCTATAAAGCGATGAGTAGACCACGCTACAATGCAAAAGATTTAAGTATCTATATTGGTAAAAAGTTAAATGCAAAAGTAGTTTTAGGGAGCGCAACACCGCTTGCAAATGACTACTACAAATTTGATGTTGTCCCTTTAAAAAAGCCTTATAAAGTGGCAAAGAAAGAGTATAGATTTATTGCCGGAGAAGAGATAAACTTTGAAATTCTTGGTGCGATAAAGAGAGTTTTAGAAAATGGTGAGCAGGCTTTGGTATTTGTGCCGACACGTGCGAACTTTAAGTATCTAATCTGTATGGAGTGCGGTAGTGCCCAGATGTGCCCATTTTGCTCTATCGGTATGAGTCTGCACCGGAAAAAGAGAGCGCTTGTCTGCCACTACTGTAACTATACGCAAAAGATACCGCAAAAGTGCCACCATTGTGGGAGCGAAGCGCTAAGCACAAAACGCATCGGCACAGCTGAGGTAAAAGAGTTGATAGAAGAGGAGATAGGCGAAGCAAGAGTAGAGCTTTTTGATAAAGATAGCATCTCTACAATTTCTAAACTCTCCAAAGCGCTCAAGAGGGTTTCGAGTGGAGAGTCCAATGTAGTTATTGGAACACAAATGTTAAGTAAGGGGCATGACTACCCCGAGATTACACTCAGTGTAATTACCGGTTTGGATTATACCCTTGCAATGGGTGACTACAGGGCAAAGGAGCGCTCTATTGCCCTAATGCACCAAATTGCCGGAAGAAGCGGCAGAAGCAAAGATGCCACCATTTTAATACAGAGTGGGCAGCCAGACTTCTTTAAAGCTTACCTTAATGATTATGAAGATTTCTTAAAAGAGGAGTTGGAGTTTAGAGAGGGGCTCTATCCACCATTTACAAACCTTGCAAGAGTGCTTGTAGCAAAGCGAGATTATAAGCAGGGGAAAGAGCTCTTAGAGAGTGTTGTGCAGCGTCTGCAGCTCTTTAAAGATATTGAGATTGTAGGTTCAGGTGAGGCACCGATAGAGAGAATTGCAAACAGATGGCGCTTTGTTGTGCTTTTACGTAGCAGCAGAAAAAAAGCACTTCTTGAAGCACTTCATTCAGTGGCTGAAAATCGAGATTTAGAGATAGATATCGACCCTGTAAATTTTAGTTGAATTAAGATAAAATATACTAGACTTAATAAAAGAGGAAAAAA
>JANTGQ010000034.1 GCA_024762845.1 Nitratifractor sp.
TGGGTGGAGAGGGCGACAGATTTTTAGAGATCTGGAACCTGGTATTTATGCAGTACGAAAGAGACGAGAGTGGAACACTCCATCCACTGCCAAAACCAAGTATCGATACAGGGATGGGTTTAGAGCGTGTAGTTGCAATTAAAGAGGGTGTATTTAACAACTATGACTCTTCGCTATTTCAACCATTAATTGCAAAAATCAGTGAAGTTGTTGGCAAAGAGCCAACAGCTGAGAATATTGCAAGTTATCGGGTAATTGCGGATCATCTGCGTTCTACTACATTCTTGCTCGCACAAGGTGTAACTTTTGACAAAGAGGGTCGTGGTTATGTACTTCGCCGTATAATGAGAAGAGCAATTCGACACGGTTACCTCTTGGGACTTAGAGCGCCATTTATGCATCTGCTTGTAGATTTGTTAGCGGAGCAGATGAAAGATGCATATGATTATCTCCCACAAAAAGCAGAAGCTGTTAAGAGTGCAATGAGGCAAGAGGAAGAGAGATTCTTTAACACAATTGAAGCGGGTATTAAGCTTTTTGAAGAGGAGCTAAAGAGTACAGAAGAGACATTTAGCGGCGAAGTGGCATTTAAGCTTTATGATACTTATGGATTTCCTTTAGATCTAACGCAAGATATGTTGCGAGAAAAAGATATTACACTTGATATTGCAGAGTTTAATGCAAAGATGGATGAGCAAAAAGCAAAATCAAAAGCAAACTGGAAAGGCAGCGGAGACAGCATTGCGAAAGGTGAATTTAAAGAGCTAAAAGAGCGCTCTGGCGAAAATGAGTTTGTAGGGTATGAAGCTACGCAAAAAGAGACAAAAGTTGTAGCGCTAATGGATGATGAGTTTAAACTAGTCGATAGCATAGATGGCAAAGGGTGGGTCTATTTAGAAAAGACACCTTTTTATGCAGAGTCTGGTGGACAAGTTGGAGATGAGGGGCTAATAAAAAGCAGTGGTGGCGAAGTAAAAGTAGTTGATACCAAAAAGTTCAACGGTTTGAATTTAAGTCAAATAGAGGGCTCTTTAAGAGTAGGAGAAGAGGTAGAGGCAATTGTTAGCCATAAACGACGAGAGATTGCAAAACACCACTCTGCAACGCATCTACTGCAAGCTGCTCTAAAAGCTGTTTTGGGTGACCATATAGCGCAAGCGGGCTCTTATAATGATGATAAAAGACTCCGTTTCGACTTTACACACCAAAGTGCTTTAAGTAAAGAAGAGATTGAAAAAGTAGAGCATTGGGTAAACGATAAAGTGCTTAGAGCTCTTGAGGTTAATACTGAACTTATGGGTATAGAAGAGGCAAAAAATAGTGGAGCAATGGCACTATTTGGAGAAAAGTATGGAGATATTGTACGCGTTGTGACAATGCAAGATGCCTCTGTTGAGCTTTGTGGTGGAACACATATTATAAACACAGCTGAAATTGGCACATTTATTATTAGCAAAGAGAGTGGTGTAAGTGCAGGTGTTAGACGTGTTGAAGCGATTTGTGGAGCGAGTGCTCTAGATTATATTCACACTACAAGAGAGTTGCTAGAGAGTGTAGAGAGTGAGCTAAAAAGCAAAGAGCCGCTGAAAGCGGTTGCAAAGCTAAAAGAGCAGATAAAAGAGTTGCAAAAAGAGCTTAAAGATGCGCTAAACAGCACTAAAAAAGAGCTTACAGCCAAAGAGATTAATGGCGTAACTACAATTGTAGAGAGTGTAGAGAACGGCGATATTAAAACTTTGATTGATGAAGCAAAAAATAGATACGAAAAAGTTGCAATTATTCTTTTACAGAAAAAAGGCGATAAGGTTCTACTTGCAGCAGGAACAAAAGGGTGCGATATTAATGCCGGGGACTGGATTAAAAATATTGCACCTGTAGTTGGTGGCGGCGGTGGTGGACGCCCCGATTTTGCACAAGCTGGCGGTAAAGATGTAACGAAAATATCAGATGCAGTAGACGCAGCTAGAAGTTATCTTGAAGAGAGAATATAAAATTGCTGCTAAAAACGCTTTTAGGCATAAACGATGATTAGACTATGTTCTGCTTCTGAGTCGAGAGCATCGATACTCGATACTTTTGGTGTTGAGTATATACAAAGTGCTGTCAATTTTGATGAAGAGAGTGTTCAAGAAAAAAGCCCGAAATCATTTGTCTATAGCGTTGTAAAGGGGAAACTGCAAAAAGCTCTGGAGGAGTTTTCTCTTGATACTCCTATATTGGTTGCTGATACCGTTATCGAAGCCAATGGCGAGATCTTAAGAAAAGCGAAAAGTGTAGTAGATGCAAGAGAGATTCTTTTAAAGCAGAGTGGCAACACTACTTCTATTATTTCAGCTTTGATATATAAGTCGAAATATTTGGAGTTTATCGATATCTCTGCAACTACATACCAGTTTGCCAAATTTGAGAGTGACGATTTAGAGAATTACCTAGCCAGCAATGAGTGGCAGGGAAAAGCCGGTGCATGCATGGTAGAGGGTTTTTGTAAAAAGTATATCAAAAGTGTTATAGGTTTAGAGAGTAACGCAATGGGCTTACAGGTTGAGAAGCTGCTGCCATGGCTTAATTTTAATAGCGAAGATGAGTAAGAGCAGTGTATAGTAAAGAGTTGACTGCACTTAAAAGAGCAAACCGTTTTCGAGAAATCGAGCTTTTTAGTGATAGTGTTATAGATTTGGCAAGTAATGACTATTTGGGTTTGGCGCATAGAAAGAAAAGCCTAAAGAGCGCCTACAAATTAGTAAAAAAGTATCACTCTTTTGCGCCTAAAGCGAGTCTGCTTGTTAATGGATACCATCCACTGCATAAAATGTTTGAAGATGAGATTGCAACTCTTAATGGTTTTGAAGAGGGTTTGGTTGTGGGCAGCGGTTTTTTGGCTAATTTGGCTTTGATAGAAGCATTGGTTAGAAAAGAGGATGAACTTTTTATAGATAGTGAATACCATGCCAGCGGCATACTAGCGAGTAAATTGGTAGAGAGAGTAAGAACTTTTAAGCACAACTGCGCAGAGGATTTGGAGGAGAAGCTAAAAAAAAGCCAGGCGAAACGGAAGATTATAGCAATAGAGGGTGTCTACTCTATGAGTGGTGATATTGCGGCAAGAGAGCTTTTTGAATTGGTAAACCAATACAATGTACTGCTTATTGTAGATGAAGCACACAGCTCCGGTACCCTAGGAGAGAAACTTCTGGGTATTTTTGACTACTATAATTTGCCAATTTTACCAAACTATATAAAGATGGGTACTTTGGGCAAGGCGTATGGGAGCTATGGAGCCTATATTTTGTGCGACTCTACTATAAAAGATTTTCTTATAAATCGGGGTAAACCTATTATCTACTCTACCGCTCCTTCTGTTTTTGATATAGCTTTGGCGCTTGTAAATCTAAGATATATACAAAAAAAGGGTATAATACTCCATAAAAAGGTACAAAAGCGAAAAAAAATTATCGAAAAAGTACTTGGTATAAAGAGAGAGTCTCTTATTGTTCCCATCTCTCAGCCAAGTAACAAAAGGGCAAAAGAGTTGCAGTTTTCTCTGCATAAAAAAGGGTTTTTAGTTGGTGCGATACGACAACCAACAGTGGCAGAGCCAATAATTAGGCTTATCCCGAGACTAGGTGTAAAAAGAAGCAGATTAAAAGAGGCGTTAGAGCTTTTAAAGTGGAGTAATGGTCGAAATTAGAGATTTAAAAATAGCACTAGGGCAAAAAGAGCTTGTCTCAGTAGATTACCTGCCAATTAAGAAGAGCACTGTGCTTGTTGGACAGAGTGGAAGTGGTAAGTCTTTAACTTTGAAAGCGCTGCTATCATTATTGCCTTCGACTATGGTCTCTGATTTCTCTTTTGATGCCCCTTTTGCACTGAATCGGGGAGAAACGGTTAGTTTTATACCGCAAAACCCTTTTACAGCTCTTTCACCACTTACAAAAATTTCTAAACAGTTTTTTGCACCCAAAGAGAGGGTAAAAGAGTTGTTTGATATGCTCTCTTTGGATTGGAGGCTCTATAGTGAGTTTCCACCCAATTTAAGTGGTGGGCAACTGCAGAGGGTTATCTTTGCAACTGCTTTGGTAAATAGCCCAAAACTGCTGCTTTTAGATGAACCTACAACTGCACTGGATAGTAGATTAAGAGAAGAGATGGTGTCGCTTTTGCTAAAATTGCAAAAGAGTCTTGGTTTTCGTATGCTCTTTGTAACGCACGAGATAAATCTGGCTGTGACACTAGGTGATTACATTACCGTACTTAAAAGTGGCAAAGTGGTAGAAGAGGGGAGTATGCAAGCTGTTATGGCTAACCCCAAAGAGGGGTACACCAAAGAGTTAATTGCGGCAAATTTTGAAAAGAGAGAGTTTCGAAAATGATTCTAAAAGTTATTAAATTTCTTGTTGTATCTGCTCTTTTAGTTGCCGCACTACTAGTGGGAATGTTCTCTTATTCCTACTACTCAGTTGATAGTGACGTTAAGAAGTTAACAGAGTATACACCAAACCTCTCTACGCAAATTTTAGATAGAAATGGCAAACTTTTAGGTTATATCTTTAAAAAACGGCACCGACTCTACGCTAAGTATAATGAGATACCTATCTCTGTAGTAGAGGGTGTAGTAGCTATGGAAGATACTATGTTCTTTGAGCACCATGGGGTAAACCCCGATGCAATCTTAAGAGCAGTAATAAAAGATATTAAAGCTGGTGCATTTGTGGAGGGTGGAAGTACCATAACACAGCAGTTGATTAAAAATATGTATCTAAGCCGTAAAAAGAAGTTAAGCAGAAAGCTCAAAGAGATTATTCTAGCCTATAAGATAGAGCAGAAGCTCAGCAAAGAGGAGATACTTGAACGCTACCTTAATATAATCTCTTACGGAAACAACTATCTCGGTATCAAAACAGCAGCCGACGGATATTTTAGAAAACCACTCAATGAGCTGAGTATTAAAGAGTCTGCTATGCTGGTGGGTATACCAAATGCACCCTCGTATTACAACCCACTACGACACTATGAACGTGTATTAAAGAGGGCGAATTTAATACTAAATAGACTCTATAAGCTTGGGTGGCTGACAAAGACAGAGTATGAAAATGCAAAAGAGGAGAGACCAAAGGTTTACAAAACTTCGCTCGCTCAAAACAGTGCACCTTATATAGTAGATGAGGTTGTTCGGCGATTTAAAAAACGCTTTAGCGATCTTAAAACCGGTGGTTATAAAATATATACAACAGTTGATTTAGAGAAACAAAAGATTGCTAAAGAGGCAATTAGAGATGGTTTAAGTAAAACGCTTAAGAGTATTCATGAAGATACCAACAGCAGCGACTTAAATGGAGCAATGGTTGTAACAGAGAATAAAACTGGTGACATTTTGGCACTTGTTGGCGGGGCAGAGTATGCAAAGAGTAGTTTTAACCGCGCTACTATGACAAAACGACAGCCAGGCTCTGCATTTAAGCCATTTGTCTATCAAACAGCACTTGACAGCGGCTATAACCCTGCAACGAAACTGACAGATTTGGCACGAAGTTTTAAGTATAAGGTAGGTGGTGTGGAGAAGATATGGTCGCCTCAAAACTATGAGAAAAACTTTAAAGGATTTATTCCGCTAAGAGAGGCGCTCGTACACTCCAGAAACCTGGCGACTATTAATTTGGTTTATGACCTTGGTGTCGAAAAGATTCGCAGACGACTAGCAATGCTGGATGTTAAAAATATACCAAACGATCTCTCTATCTCACTTGGTAACTTGGCACTCTCTCCTCTTAAAATGGCACAAATTTATACTGTATTTTCAAACAGTGGGCATATGATAGAGCCTAGACTCGTAGGGAAAATTGTCTCGAAGCAAAACGCTGTAATCTATGAGACACGCCCAAAAGAGATAGCCCACTTTACCGAGCCTGAGCAAGCCTACTTAACTACTACTATTTTAGAAGATGTTATTAAAAGAGGTACAGGGAAAAACGCTGCTGTCAAAGGGCTTGAACTTGCCGGAAAAACGGGAACAACCAATAATTATGTTGATGCATGGTTTTGTGGCTACTCACCGACTATTACAACTATTGTCTGGTATGGAAGAGATAAATATAAAGCTATTTTTAAAGGTGCAACTGGCGGTAAAGTGGCTGCGCCTGTATTTGCGCAGTTTTACAAAAAATTACTAGATTTAGAGCCCAACACAAAGAGAAAATTTACAAAACCCAATGGAGTATTCAAAGGTTTTGTAAATGGAAAAAAAGAGTACTATACAAAGATATCTCCACTGCCAAAGCCAGACACAAATGAAGATATATACCAAAGTGGTTCAGAGACTCCTATGCAAAAAGTTGAAAATAACGAGAGTATTGAGACTATAAGCCCAGTAAACAACGATAGGGTAATAGAGTCAACGCAAACTTCTGATGAAGATACAGATGCAGAGGTGCTGTTTTAACGCGTATGCGAAGTTAAACCCAGATTTCGCATTAGAGATTGCAGAACTCTACACAAACCATTACACTGTAAGCACTTACGGAGAAACTATCGATGCACCTACGGGTGCACCTCAAGTTTTCCGCAAATATCTACAGCACAAGCGTTTTGTAGATTTCAAGCAATGCTAATGCGAAATCTGGGTAAAACCTACTTTGTACTTCAACTGCTTGAGCGTTAACAAAATGTAAATTTTAATCTTTATATAAGTGTAACTTTGTTAATATTTTGTTAACTTATTTTAACAAAAGGAGACTGGTATGATTTCGTTTATTACTTACTTTCATAGTGTATCAGTCTTTTTTGTGTAACCTGCAAACTCAAAAGAGTCTATAACCTCAATTAATTTCAAAACTAGTATTGTACATTTTTGCAATTTTTTTGCGGCTATTTCTCTTTTGGGTATTATTTAAACCCGAATTTTGTATTAGAAATCACTGAAGCCGCATAGTCATTGCGCTATGGGCACTTAATGCTTTTCTAGTGATTCTAATGCAAAATCCGGGTTTAATTTAAGACTTCACACTATTGGATACTCTCATCTACTTGCTAAATCAAGATTTGTAATTTTAATTACAAGATTTGGATTAATATTAATATTTTTAGAATTTAAAGGTTTTATTATGTCGATGCACAAAAAGGTTGTGAAGTTAGCTGCACCTAGTGTGGTTAATATGTTGCTGCTTACAGTTATAAGTTATACAGATACATTTGTTATATCCAGGTTTGGGGCAGATGCTGTGAGTGGTTCGAGTATTGTTATGGCTGTCTGGGGGCTTTTATATGCAATAACTGCTCTATTTAGCAGTGGCGAACAAGTGCTGCTTACAAGGTTTGTTGGAGCAAAAAGTTACAAAAAAGCCTCTATTGTAATATCTACACTTGTAATCTCTGCAATAGTAGTTAGCGTTGTATTAGCAGTAGTTTTTTACTATTTGCCTACTATGATTTTAACTCTATTAGATACAAGCAAAAGCGTTATAGAGTATGCTATTGCATATGGATATATATTGGTATTGGATATTCCGTTTATATTTACAAATACAGTAATTGATACAGCACTTATTAGCTATGGCAACACAAAAATGCCGATGTATCTGGCGATTGTTGCAGCTGTTTTAAATGTTATACTCGATTTTGGACTAGGGTTTGGATATTTTGGTTTACCAAATATGGGTGTAGTGGGTGTTGCACTCTCTACGGTTATTAGTTATGTAGTTGTTGCACTTTTGCATCTGTACCTGTTTTTTGGGAACAAAATGCCTTATGGTGCCAATATAAGATTTTCTATGAGTGTATTAAAGAGAGTTTTAAAAATATCAATTCCTCAAGTGAGTTCGAGATTTATAACTGTACTATCAAATATTCTCTTTGGTAGTGCGATTATTACACTTGGAAGCAAGGTTTATGCGGGGTATAGCCTGGCATTAAGTGCAATGTCTATTGCATATATGCCTGGCTTTGCTTTTGCATCTGCAGGCTCAATACTGCTTGGACAGGAGATTGGGGCAAAGAGCTACGCAAATGCCAAAAAGTTTGTAGAGATTGCATTTAGGTATGCTTTTGTAGTTTTGGTTGGAGTTGGTGCATTTTTTTGGGTATTTGCTAAAGAGGTAGCAGAGGTGTTTAGTAGTGACCCGGAAGTTATTACAGTAATGGTTCTCTCTATAAGAGTATTTGCGTTGGCGCAGATACCTTTTGCATTTGATATTGTCTATACATTTGCAATTAATGGTGCCGGTTTAACAAAAAAGAGTTTTAAAATAAATATCTTGACGCTATGGATATTTAGAATTATTCCGGCGATGGTAGGGATATATATACTCCACTCTTACTATGTTGTCTTAGGGTCATTTTTGGTGCAAGTTATAGCTACGGGATACTTTATGTATAGAGAGTTTTACAAATATAGATGGGTACGACTAAAGGTTTAGTGGTACCCATCTAACGTGTAGAGTAGGCTAATAACTTACTTTTCCCATCTGCTTTGCTACTTCTATATAGCTTGTCGCTCTTTTAAGAATAGTCTCTTTAAGAGTATCAAAAGACTCTTTTGACTCTTTGGAGTTAGTATCTACAGGTACTTTCTCTTCTGTGATAGCTTGTATTATATTTTTAGCTTGCATTTGCAAAATTTGTGCTACTAGTTTATAGTTGATACCAATAGTTTGGGCAAACTCTCTTAAGTCGTATGCTAATATTGCATCTGGGTCAAACTCGTCGCCATATGCCATTGCCATAGAGTGTTCTACATTAAATGCCAAAACAGAAACCAAATCATAAAAAGGCGCTGGCTTTAAGCCCTGTTTATCAACATAAAAAGAGAAGTTTTTGCCATGTGCGTCGCTATTTCCAATTAGTAAATTAAAAATTGCCCAATTTAGCAACTCTTTTTTTGCAATAGCTGGAATGTCGCATCTGTTGCTTGCATCAAAAAGTTTTTTAAAACTTACACCATCTCGCATATTTTTGACATCTCTATTGCTTCCAAAGTTTTGTTCATATTTATAAGATGGCGATAGGTTAAGCATTTGGCAAGCATCTATAATATGCACTCTTTTTACTTCGTTTTTCTCTGCTAACCTATCGAATCTTTTAACCAAAAGCGCTGGATATTTAGAGAAATATCTAAGCTCCACACTCGCAACATTTAAGCCAATGCTCTTTGCTAACTTCATACAAAAATACTCATTTATAACCAAATTTGGAAACGCACTATCTTCAAACTTTAATATATGAGTAGAGCTTAAAGCCCCATCTGCCAAGCCTATTTTATTATTTTTTATAAATACAGACAGTTTAGATTGCACACCCGCTAGTGATAATCTAACCTTATTATCCCAAATAGCAATATTACTCTGCTTGGATAGCTTTTCTACTATCTCATGAGTCGAAATTTCTCTAAAAATCTCTGATCTCTCTTTAATCTCTCCAAAATATAAAGCCCCTGCTGTATCGTTGCCTATAGCTTTTAAAATTGCATAAATATTATTTTTAGAGATATGCGAAAAGTTAATAATATCATCTAAAAATCTGCCCTCTGGTATAATGTTTTGAAAAAATCGATTTATATCTGCTGATTTTGCAACTTTGTTAAAGCCAATATACGGCGATATTTCATAACCACTTGCTTGCCACTCTTTTGTGTAATCAAAGCAGTAATTTTCTTCGTTATCAAGATATAAATACCCAACAAGAGTATTTTGGATATATACTTTTAGCTTATTCACTACTCTTCCACTTAGAGACTTTTAACTCAACACCAAGGGCATCTAAAATTGTTAAAATTGTTGCTAATTTTACACCACGAAAGCCGTTTTCTATTTTATTTAGAGTAAAAGCAGATACCCCACAAAGCATTGCTAGCTCTTGCGTGCTTAAATTTAGTTGCGTTCTTCTAGCTTTTATAAACCGCCCAATATTATCTATGCTAACTGCACTATCAAATGGTGGTGCATCTATTGCTTTTACACGTTTTCCTCTGCTCATACTAGACCTTAAATTCATCTTTAATTGAATTATAACATAAAAATATCTCTAAGTTATTAAAAATCAATTATAGTTGATTTTTAATAACTTAGAGTGGTATGTTTCATTAAAATGAAGCTATAATTGAATTATAAAATATTTGTCATTGCATTTTTAATAAGTGAGATGGTGATAAAGGTGTAAATAAGATGAAAATAAAGAGTGTTGGGGCAAAGCCCCAGGTGCTAATAGTTAACTAGCAAGAGTAGGTAGAGATATACTCATATGCAGTTGGTCTACCCTCTACAGGTATAACGTGTCTGTCGAACATATAGTCAACATACTCTTGTACATACTCTGGACTCATAATTGGAGCCAGGAAGTCGTGGTCTGCTTCTAGACCCTCAAGAGCATCTCTGAAACTGTTTGGAAGTTCTGGAATTTTTCTCTCTTTTAATTCGTCTCTTGTAAGTTCGAATAGATCTTCGTTAAATGGTCCTACTAAATCATAACCACCCTTTTCGATACCATCAAGACCTGCAA
>JANTGQ010000035.1 GCA_024762845.1 Nitratifractor sp.
ATGCGCTAGAGCAGATAGAGGGAGAAGCTGATATATTTACTATTGCTTCGATAATTATAGGATTAAAAGAGCACAGTTTAGATGCAATTTCCAAAGAGGCACTTAACTTTTATGGCAAAGGTGGTATCGCTATTGATACCAAAATAGAAGATGAAAGATTTGATAACTTTGCATTTTTAGCAAGTATTATAAGCTATAAAATTGCTGATGTAGAGCCAAGTATGATCTGTTATAGTATCTACGAATCATTTGGGGACTATATTGGTGAGATAGTCAACCAAATAAGTAGTAGTGTAAAGACAAAAACAGTAGCACTCAGTGGAGAAACCTTTGCTAACCAGGCACTCTTTGCCAGAATCCAAAAGAGAATGGGGTTATATAAGCCCCACTTTAATAAAACACTCCCAATAGGCAATGAAAATGCAGTTTTTGGAGCTTTGTATCTTTGAAAAGTTACCAAATAGATATAAGAGGTGTCGTGCAAGGAGTTGGTTTTAGACCCTTTGTCTATCGCCTCGCTACAAAGCTTAATTTAAAAGGAGAGGTTTTAAACAACTCTCTTGGCGTTACTATCAAGGTTAATGCTACGCAAAAAGAGTTAGAACTCTTTTTAGAGAAACTGCAAAAAGAACTTCCACCCCTGGCAAAGATTGATTCTATTAAAAGTAGAGAGATTGAATTTCAAGAGTTTACCAACTTCTCTATTATCCAAACAAGTGAGCAGAGTTTAAAAACTGCCCTACTCCCACCAGATATTAGTATCTGCAGAGAGTGTGAAGCAGAACTTTTTGATAAAAATAACAGACGCTACCTATACCCATTTATCACTTGCACAAATTGCGGTGTAAGGTATTCTATAATCGAAAAACTCCCCTACGACAGAATAAACACCTCTATGAAATTTTTTAAAATGTGTGATGAGTGCCAGAGGGAGTATAATAATCCACTCGATAGACGCTACCACGCCCAACCAATTGGCTGCTGGAATTGTGGACCAAGCGTTGAATTACTTATTAATAATCAAGAGGTAAAAATAGAGGGGTTAGATGCTATAGAAGATGCTGTATCTCTTTTAAAGAGTGGAAAGATTATCGCGCTAAAAGGTGTTGGCGGATACCATCTAATTTGCGATGCAACAAATGAAGAGGCAATAAAAGAGCTTAGAAAAAGGAAAAAAAGAGCCCATAAGCCATTTGCCATAATGGTAAAAGATATAACTATGGCTAAAGAGTTAGCTATAATCTCACTAAAAGAAGAAGAGCTTTTAAGCTCCAAAGAGCGCCCTATTGTAATTTGTAAATCACTGCTGCCATCTAACTCGAAAATTGCACCAAATATTAGTAAAATTGGTCTCTTTTTACCATATACACCACTGCATTTGCTTATTTTAGAGAAACTACAGAAACCAATAGTTGCAACAAGTGCAAACATTAGCGATGAACCAATTGCTATAAATTTAGAAAGTTTACAAAAACTGCACAATGTTTATGATGCAGTGCTAAATCACAATAGAGAGATTGTAAATGGCTGCGATGATTCTGTTGTAATGCTTGTGCAAAATCGCGTTGTAACTTTGCGACGAGCAAGAGGATACACACCGCTGAGTATCAAACTTCCTTTTAAACTTAAAGAGCCAACTCTCGCTTTAGGTGCTAACCAAAAAAGCACAATTGCTATTGGTTTTGAAGATAACGCTATACTCTCGCCCCATATTGGCGATTTAGATGGAATTAATTCGATAGAGTACTATAAAAAGAATATTGAAACACTGCAAAGAATTTATAACTTTGAACCTAAAAGAGCAGTTTGCGATATACATCCAAATTACGAAAGCACAAAACATGCATTAGAAATAACTACACAAAATAAAAATATAACACTAAATCAAGTCCAACACCACCATGCTCATATTTTAGCTACAATGGTTGAGTACAAGTTAACGGGAAAAGTCTTTGGCGTTGCCTTTGATGGTACAGGTGCAGGTACTGATGGTAAACTTTGGGGCGGAGAGTTTTTACTCTGCGACTACCAAAGTTTTAAGAGAATAGCTCATATCAACTATTTTAAACTTTTAGGAGGTGAGAGAGCAATCAAAGAGCCAAAAAGAGTCGCTTTGAGTCTCCTCTTTGATACATTTGGCAAAGAGGCACTCTCTTTAAATATTCCGACAATTCAATCCTTTAAAAAAAAGGAGTTACATATACTCTATCTAGCTTGGCAAAAAGGTTTAAATGCACCTCTTAGCTCCTCTATGGGTAGATTGTTTGATGCTGTAGCTTCAATTACAGGTGTAATTCAAGAGCTAAGTTTTGAGGGTCAAAGTGGTCTCTTGCTTGAAGAGCTCTACAATCCAGATATAGACACAGCCTACAGTTTTAAAGTAAATAATGAGTCTATTGCTATACAAACGCTTATTCAAGAGATCATAGATGAACCAGACAAAACTGTTGCAGTTTCACGATTTTTCAATACTATTGTCAATATTGTTGCATCTATTTACCAGGAGTACTCCAACTACCCACTACTCTTAAGTGGTGGAGTGTTTCAAAATAGTGTTTTACTTAATTTACTCTTAGAAAAGTTTCCCAATGCTTATATATCTAATAAAATACCACCAAATGATGGTGGAATAACTCTTGGTCAAATTGTATCTTTATAATCCAAAATAACCCTCTTGTTAAATCTCCACTCTGCCTCTTTCAGATAGTATATAAAATTTTCGCTCTTCACCCCTTTGTATTGTATAATAAATTTTTCAAAGTAGTTCCAGAAGTCCCTAATTGTACTCTGTGCTGTGGATATCTTGGAGACTCTGTTAAATCTTAAATATTTCAAAAACAGTTTACTCTTATCAGGGGTCTCCATATGATACTTTTTGAGTGAAGGCATCTTAATATTATAGACTCTATTATCGTAGGACATTGTTAAAAAATGCTCTATTTTATTAATATTTTGCTCGACATTTAAGCTCTTTGGTATATAGAGATACTCATCATACCCATCTACTCTGTCACTGTTTCTGTTAAAATCTATCTCTAACTTCTCTGTAAGCTCTTTGCGAAAAGTGTCAAAATACTTTAAGACAGTGGCGATGTGTATCTTCTCTCTCTTTGCCGTTGCTGTCGCTGTAGTACCTGATTGAAAACATTCTCGTAAGCGCATCTTTTTTTCTAGTTTTGCCATAGAGAACTTTCTTTTACACTTTGCACATTTTCGTTGGTTATTTGATAATGTATAGATAATTGGGTGAGAACAATAGATGCAATTCATACGATAATTATACAATTTGGTTCCTAAATTAGAGTAGAAATTAATATTTTAAAGAGGACTTAAAAGAAATTAACTACAATAATGAATATTCATTCAAAGGTAAATTAATGGACGCTTCACTTTTAATCATCTTTTGGTATGGTGTTTTACATGCGTTTGGACCAGACCATTTAACCGCTATTGCTGATTTCTCTATAGGAAAAAATAGAAAAAAAACTATGCTTATAACAGTTCTTTTTGCTATTGGTCATGGAATTAGTCTCTTTATTTTTGCCAAAATTCTCCAAAGTTTTCACTTTAAAGGTGAGCTTTTAGAGTATGGAGATATTATCTCTGCAACTGTAATTGTAGGTATGGGGCTCTATTTACTCTTTATGGTTTTTACCGATAGAATCCAGTTAAAAAAACATATACATAATGGAGAAGAGCATATTCATATCTGGTTTGGAAAGTCACACTCCCATGATGACAAAGTTCAAGAGGGTGGCTCTTTTACAATGGGGCTTTTAATGGGTGCTGGTGGTGTAAGAGGTATGCTAATTACTCTTGGAGCAGTAGGGAGTGGTGATGTAAATTTACTAATGGTAGCATTTTTTACAGCTGGAGTTATGCTAATATTTACACTATTTGGCTTAATAATATCTTACTTAAATAACAGATTATTAAGTAGCAAAAGAAATGTTAGAGGTGCATTTGCAGTAGCAGGTGTTGTTTCGTTGATTGTCGGAACCAATATTTTACTATCATAAAGGAGAGAAAATGTGTGATGAGTGCGGATGTAGTGTAGGAGGAGCAGAGGCTGTACATAGCCATAGCCACCAAAAAGCCCATGAGACTTTACATCATAACCCACAGTTAAATGATGAAAAGACTATAACAGTAATTAAAAAGATTTTAGATAAAAATGACCACGAAGCTGCTCATAATAGAGCACATTTGGAAAAAGCAAATGTTTTAGGCATTAACCTAATGAGCAGCCCTGGTTCTGGTAAAACTACACTTCTAGAATATTTGGCAGATGTTGCTAATTTTGACTTCGCAGTTGTAGAGGGAGATTTAGAGACAAACAAAGATGCAGACAGATTGAAAACAAAAGGTATAAATGCTGTTCAGATACAAACTGGTAGTGCTTGTCACCTAGATGCTTTTATGGTACATAAAGGGTTACACGATATTACATTGAATGATATTGATATACTTTTTGTTGAGAATGTAGGCAATTTAGTTTGCCCTGCAAGCTATGATGTTGGTACACACCTGAACATTGTACTTGTATCAGTACCCGAAGGCGAAGATAAGATTGCAAAATATCCAGTAATGTTTAGGCAAGCAGATTTAATTTTAATAACAAAAACAGACCTTTTACCACACTTTAAATACGATATTGAGGCTGAGAAAAAAGAGGCGAGAAAATTAAAACCAAATGTAGATATTTTAGAAGTTAATATTAATGATATTGACAGCATTAAAGCAGTTGCGGAGTGGATAGAGTTTAAACGAAAGATGAGGAGCTGATTTATGTGTCTTTCAATCCCTAGTAAAGTTGTAGAGATAAACGAGGATAAAACGGCTTGCAGAGTTGATACAATGGGTGTAGTAAGGGAAGCTAGTTTAATGATGATGGCTAATGAAGAGGTAAATATTGGGGATTATGTTTTGCTTCATATTGGCTTTGTAATGAATAAGATTGATGAGAAAGAGGCACTAGCTTCAATTGAGACTTATAAAGAGATTTTAGAACTTATGGATGAAGAGCAGAGGCGCCAAACTATTTTAGAGAGTGATAACTGCGACGGTAGAGAGTAATGGAGCTAGAGCTAAAAAACCTTTATGATGACTTTCGAGATGGCAAAACTATAAAAGCATATGCAAAAATCATAGAGCAGGATGCAGATAAATTAGATAGAACTATCAATATAATGGAAGTTTGTGGTGGGCATACACATACAATTATGAAGTTTGGCTTACCCCAACTACTGCCTGAAAATATAAAATTTATCCATGGTCCTGGATGTCCGGTTTGCATTATGCCAAAAGAGCGCATTGACCACGCATATATTTTGGCTCTGCAGCCAGATACAATACTTGTAACACTTGGAGATATGATAAAAGTCCCAGGTAGTAAAGGGAGTTTACAGCAAGCCAGAGCCAAAGGTGCGGATGTACGGTTTGTATATTCACCAATGGAGGTACTAAAAATTGCTAAAGAGAATCCAGATAAGAAAATAATATTTTTTGCAATAGGTTTTGAAACTACAACCCCAATGACAGCAGTTGTAATTGAGCAAACTATCATATTGGGGCTTAAAAATTTATACTTTCACATTAACCATGTAACCGTACCGGAGGTTATGAGAGAGTTAATAGATAGTAGAGATATTCATATAGATAGCTACAATAACCAGATAGATGCTTTTTTGGGACCTAGCCATGTAAGTGTAATTTCAGGTGCAAAAATTTATAAAGAGTTTCCAGCTACTTATAATCGCCCTGTTGTAGTTGCAGGGTTTGAACCGGTAGATGTGATGGAAGCTATCTCTATGCTCGTTAAACAATTTGTAGAAAATAGATGTGAACTCGAGGTTCAGTATAAAAGAGTGGTTACCATGGAGGGTAACTTAAATGCCCAAAATGTTATAGATAAATACTTCGAAAAAAGGGAGTTATTTAAGTGGAGAGGGCTTGGGAATGTTCCAGATAGTGCACTCAAATTAAAAGCTGAATACAGCTTTTTAGATGCAGAGCTTATCTATAGAGATATTTTACCAATTGAAGAGGTAGAAGATCATAAACTCTGCATATGTGGTGATATTTTACGTGGCATGGCAAAACCACCAGAGTGTACCATTTTTGGGACTGCTTGCAAACCAAATACCCCTATTGGATCATGTATGGTTAGTAGCGAAGGGGCATGTGCAGCGTATTATAAATATGGAAATTTGCTTTAAATCCGAGTTAAAGGCATAAAATGCAAAAAAATATTACACTAGCTCACGGAAATGGTGGGCAAGAGAACAATGAGTTAATAGAGAAAATATTCTATAAATATTTTAAAAATGATATTTTAGAAAAAAGCGAAGACTCTGCACTTTTAAATATAGAGTCTTCTCAAATTACCTTTAGTACCGATAGTTTTACAGTCAGCCCCCTATTCTTTCCGGGTGGAGACATAGGTAAACTTAGTATTTGTGGGACCTGTAACGATTTAGCTATGATGGGTGCAAAACCAAAGTACCTAACATGCTCTTTTATGATAGAAGAGGGAATGAGCCTAAGAGAGTTAGAAAAGATTGTTCGTTCTATGAAAAAAGAGTTAGAGATAAACGAAGCTAAAATAGTAAGTGGCGATACAAAAGTTGTACCAAAGGGGAGCGTAGATAAGCTATTTATTAATACCTCAGGTATTGGAGAGGTACTCTATAGCGGTATCTCTGCACACAATTTAGTAGAAGATATGGCAATAGTTGTTAGTCGAGATATTGGAGCACATGGGGCAGTAATTTTTGCCAGCCGAGAGGGGATTAGTTTAGATAGCAATCTCACTACTGATAGTGCCTCTTTATACCCACAGGTAAAAGCACTTTTTGATGCAAACTTGGAGATAAAAGCCCTAAGAGATGCTACAAGAGGAGGAGTTGCCGCAGTACTGAATGAGTGGGCAAAAGCTTCAAATATATGTATAGAAATCGAAGAAGAGGCAGTACCCGTTCGCCATGAAGTCAAAGGGATTTGTGAACTTTTAGGTTTTGAAGCATTAAATTTGGCAAACGAAGGAACCTTTGTTCTAGCACTACCAAAAGAGCAGGCAGAGCAAGCTTTAGAAGTTTTAAAAAAGAGTAATCCAAACGCCCAAATTATTGGTAAAGTTACAAATCAATATCCTCAAAAAGTTATACTTAACTCATCATGGGGAACAAAAAGATTTTTAGATATGCCAAGCGGTGAACTATTGCCAAGGATTTGCTAAAATATGAAAATAACCCTTCTGGTTGATACCTTTAATTCTCTCTCGCAAGCTATCTATACAGCTCTAAAAGATCTGGGCTATAGATTAGATATTGTCTACGCAATCAATAAAGAGCAGACAATAGAAGAGCTAAACGCTTTTTATCCAGATATTATCTTATCTCCCTATCTGACAAAATTTATTCCAAAAGAGATTTTCAACACCTACCCTACTTTTGTATTGCACCCTGGAGTCAGAGGGGATAGAGGCTCATACTCTCTTGAATACGCTTTGATAAGTCATAAAGAGTGGGGTATTGTATGGCTTAGGGCAAATGAGCTGTTTGATGGTGGTGATATTTATGCAAGTTCTAACTTTGCTGTTAGAGATGTAAAAAAGAGCTCTTTATATAGAAAAGAAGTTAAAGAGTCTGCCTTGAATTCTTTGGCAAACTTATTAGTGAATATCGAAACTGATAATAAAGAGAAGCAACTTTTAAATCCTCTACATAAAGCAATTTTGCCAAAAGATTTTACAATCGATTGGAGTAGAGATAAAACAGCCGAGATTATTAAGAAAATTAACCTTTTTGACTCCGAGCCAGGATTGATAGATGAAATTTTAGCTCTAAAGTGCCACCTCTTTGGTGCTTGGGAAGAAGAAAAACTCAAAGGAAAGCCAAAAGAGGTTTTAGCAAAAAGAGATGGTGCAATCTGCCTTGGCACAATTGATGGAGCGGTATGGATTAGCCACCTAAAAGAGCCAAATTGCTTTAAACTGCCTGCAACGTATGTTTTAAAAGAGAGATTAAAAGGGGTAAAAGAGCAGAGACTGCCTCTGATTTTTGATAAATCTTATCAAACATTTTATGAGATTAGTTGTGATATAAAAGACTACATAGGATATTTGCATTTTAACTTTTATAATGGTGCAATAAATATAGCACAAGCAATTAGGTTAAAATATGCATTTGATTATATAAAAGAGCAAGTAGATGTAGTTGTTTTAATGGGTGGCGAACAATTCTTTAGTAATGGTATAGATTTAAACACTTTAGAAGATAGCAAAAAACAGGGCGAAGATGGTTGGGCAAATATCAATGCAATAAATGATTTAATAAGCTCTATACTCTATGCAGATAGTGTAGTAACAATAGCATCTCTACATAACAACGCAGCAGCTGGAGGGCTCTTTTTGGCTTTGGCTTGTGATTTTATAGTGGCTAAAGCGAGTACAGTTTTAAACCCACACTATAAAACTTTAGGCTTAAGTGGTAGCGAATATCACACTTACACACTACCCAAAAGAGTGGGTAAAGAGATGGCAGAAAAACTCTTAAATGAGTGTTTGCCAATCTCAGTCAACTATGCAAAAAAAATTAATTTGATAGATGAAGTTTTTGAAAGTGATTATATGCAAAATTTGCATCAATTTACTCTATCAAAGATGTATGAAGATTTTTTATGGGATAAACAAGAGTATTTAGAGGAAAATAGAGAGTATATAGAGAGTTTAAAAAAAGAGGAGTTAAAAGTAATGTATCCTGAATTTTGGGAAAAGGATAGCCCTTTTCATGGATTAAGAAGAGAATTTGTATATAAAATATGCCCAAGAGAGACACCCGTTAGATTAAAGAGTCTCACAAGACAACGCCTAAGGATAATAGCAAGTTAAAAAGAGATCCTTTGCATTCGTTCAGGATGACTTAATTTCTGTCATTGTGGGCTTTAGCGAAGAATCTACAGTCAAGAAGATTAAAAAAGGAAGAGTATGCATGAATATAGCGTAGTTCAAGCACTAATAAACCAGTGTGAAGATATTGCAAAGCAAAATGAAGCTACTAATATAAATAAATTAGTTTGTAAAATTGGTGTTATGAGTGGTATAGAGATACATCTACTTAAAATCGCTTTTGATACCTTTAAAGAGGGGACAATGTGCCAAAATGCAGAGCTTGTTATAAATGAACAAAAGCTAAAATTAGAGTGTAGAGATTGCAAAAAAGTTTTTGAGATAGAAGAGATTAGATACTACTGCCCAAATTGCGAAAGTTTAAGAGTAAAGGTGCTCGATGGCGAAGATATGTATCTGATGAGCTTAGAGATGAATTAGGAGAAGATATGCAAGAGTATTGGGAAATTTATATGAAACAAATTGATGGTAAAGTTGCTTCTGTGCTATTTAATGCCGGGATATCGATGGATATTGAAAAGATACAATATATCTATCCAACCATAGCCTATGTAAAAGTAAAACTCAAAGAGCCAAAAGCTAATGGTTTAGTAAATGAAGATGAGGGTGCAGAGATTGCCTTTTTAGAAGATAAACTAGAAGCTGCACTCATTAAATTTAGAATAGGTAAATATGTGGGAAGAGTAATTAGCAATGGCTATGTAACCTTTCTTTACTACCTACAATTTACCTACAACTGGCAAGACTTTTTAGATTTTGCCCTAGATGAGCATCAAAATTACGAAATTACAAGTGGCTATAGCGATGATAGCGAGTGGAATTACTATAAAAATTTACTCTTTCCAAATGCAAAAGAGTGGCAGATAATCCAAAACCATAAAGTCTGTAAAGCTCTGGAGGAAAAGGGTGAAAACTTAGAGATACCAAGAATTATTGAGCATAAAATCTACTTTACAAAGAGTACTCTAAAGCAAAAAGAAGAACTCTTGAACAAATTAGAAATCGAGGGATTTCAAAAGTCTGAAGAGTTAGAGCGTGATGGTGTAAATGGTGCTATAGTTTATAGAACAAATAAGCCATTTTATACAGATATTGATGAAATCACACTAGATTTAATAGATATTTGCGAAGACTTTAATGCCATCTATGATGGCTGGGAGACAAAGGTTTAGACTCTTCTAACACTTTGTATTATCTCTTCTAAGCTCACTTTATCTCTATTTTTAGTAGCCTCTATACCCTCTTTTTTTAAGTAGTTTAATGCTGTATCTATATAGTTTTTAAACTCTTTTTTAAGGGTATTGCTTAAATCAATTTCAAAGGTTATAAACTTTGGAATAATACCTAAAAGTGTAGCTTTAGGAGTTTTTTTACCTTGGAGTTCTAGCATATCTAAACACTGCATTACTCCAATTTCATGAGCTCCTCCACTATTTAAGCCATATCCTCTTAGCTCATCTGCAGGGATAAGATATATAGATGCTGGAGTATCGCTAAGCTCTATGGTGTCTAAA
>JANTGQ010000036.1 GCA_024762845.1 Nitratifractor sp.
ACCACTTTACAAACTCAGTAACTCCATCTTCAAGTGAAGTTGCAGGCTTATAATCAAACTCCTCCATCAACCCACTCACATCTGCATATGTCGATACCACATCGCCATCTTGCAGTGGCATATAGTTTTTCTCTGCCACTTTTCCAAGTGCCTGCTCGAGAGTCTCAATAAACTCCATTAGCGAAACCGGAGCATTATTCCCTATATTATAGAGCCGATAAGGGGCAGCTGATGAAGCAATATCAGGATTCTTAGAATCCCACTGCTCGTTTGGTTTCGCAGGATTGTCAATTACTTTTACAACTCCCTCTATAATATCATCAATGTAGGTAAAGTCACGGCTCATTTTGCCATTATTAAAGACTTTAATCGCTCTATTATTTAAGATTGCATCACTAAAGAGCATTGGTGCCATATCGGGTCTTCCCCATGGTCCATAGACGGTAAAGAAGCGCAGCCCCGTAGTTGCAATACCGTAGAGATGTGCATAGGTGTGTGCCATCATCTCATTACTCTTTTTAGTTGCAGCATAGAGGCTTATGGGATGCTCACTCTTGTCGCTTGTTTTAAATGGTTGTGACTCATTTAAACCATATACAGAGCTACTCGATGCGTAACAGAGGTTTTTTACCCTGTAGTGGCGACACCCCTCTAAGATATTTAAAAAACCAACAACATTACTCTGCACATAGGCATGTGGATTCTCCAAAGAGTAGCGTACGCCCGCCTGCGCAGCCAAATTAACTACGGCATCAAACTGCTCTTGAGAAAATATCTTCTCTACAAGTTCTCGATCGGCTAAGTCTGCCTGATAAAAAGTGTGTTTACCAAAGAGAGTAGAGCTAGTTTTAGCACCCAACTCAATATCATCTCTTCGGATACCAAGCGCTCTTAATCTCCCATACTTTAACGCTACATCATAGTAGTCATTAATGTTATCTAAGCCAACTACCTCATCACCACGCTCTAGAAGCCTTTTTGTCAAGTGGTAGCCAATAAATCCGGCACTTCCGGTTACTAAAACTTTCACTTTCGCTACTTGTCGCTATTAAAGATATCCCGAGTAAAGACTTTCTCTTGTACACTTAATAAATCGCTGCTTAATCGATTCGCTACAATAACATCTGCACGCTCTTTAAAGCTTTCAAAATCTTTAACAACCTCTGAGTTAAAGAATTGCTCATCTTTTAGAGCCGGCTCATAGACAACAACCTCTATTCCCTTAGCTTTCAAGCGCTTCATAATCCCCTGAATTGCCGAGCTTCTAAAGTTATCACTCCCCTCTTTCATCACAAGGCGGTAAATTCCTACAACACCATCACCAAACTTACCCTGCTCTTTTAGTCTCTCGATAATCGAATCACTAATAAAATCTTTACGCGTTCTGTTGGCATTTACAATTGCCTCCATCAAGTTATTTGGGATATCATTATAGTTTGCAAGCAGCTGTTTTGTATCTTTTGGCAAGCAGTAACCACCATACCCAAAGCTTGGGTTATTATAGTGTGTGCCAATTCGTGGGTCAAGCCCCACGCCTTTAATAATCTGCTCAGTATTTAAATTGTGTGCCATACAGTAGCTGTCAAGTTCATTGAAGTATGCTACTCGCATCGCAAGGTATGTGTTCGCGAAGAGTTTAATCGCCTCTGCCTCTGTAGAGTCGGTAAAGAGCGTTGGGATATCCTCTTTAATAGCCCCCTCTTGCAAGAGTTTTGCAAACTGCTCTGCACGTTCGCTCTTCTCTCCAACAATTATCCGGCTTGGGTGCAAATTGTCATACAGCGCACACCCTTCTCTTAAAAACTCTGGTGAAAATATAATATTTTCTGTACCAAACTGCTCTCGTACACTTTTGGTATAGCCAACCGGAATAGTCGATTTTATAACCATAGTGGCATCCGGGTTAATTGCCAAAATATCAGCAATCACAGCCTCAATACTCTTGGTATTAAAGTAGTTTGTCTGAGGGTCATAATCTGTAGGTGTAGCTATTATTATAAAAGTGGCATCTTTATATGCTTCTTCTTTATCAAGCGTTGCTTTAAAATTGATATCATCTCGTTGCAAAAAAGACTCAATTTCACTATCTTCTATCGGTGAGACTCTCTTATTAAGCATCTCCACCTTCTCTTCTACAATATCGAGTGCTACAACCTCATTATTCTGTGCCAAGAGTAAACCATTTGATAACCCTACGTACCCTGTACCCGCAATTGCTATTTTCACTTATCTGCCTTTGCCAAAAAATCTAAGGGTATTGTAACTTAATTTTACTTTTGAACCGTTTTCTTTGCTACTTACAACTCTTCTCATAAAACCAGTTTGTAGCTTTTACGAATCCATCTACACTCCCGCAGTCAAAACGCTCGCCTTCAAACTTATATCCAATAACTCGCCCTTTTTGTGCAAGTGCCATCAATGCATCTGTAATCTGTATCTCGCCACCAAGCCCCGGTTTTGTCTCTCTAATTGCATCAAATATCTCAGGTGCCAGGATGTAGCGCCCAATAATTGCCAAATTGCTTGGAGCCTCTTCAACTTTTGGCTTCTCCACCATATTACTGAGTCTATAGATATTATCACTCTGATCAATGAGCTTCCCTTCAATCACACCATACTTATAGGTCTCATCCATCGGCACCTCTTGTAGCGCAACTATAGAGCAGTTATATCTCTCATACATCTCAACCATCTGTTTCAGTACGCTATCACCCTCTCCATTGTCACAAAGGTCATCCGCCAAAATTACGGCAAATGGCTCATTCCCAATAAGTGTCTCACCTGTTAAAATTGCATGTCCAAGACCCTTCATCTCTTTTTGTCGCGTGTAGGTAAATTGGCAAGAGTTAATAACCTCTCTAATCTCACTTAAAAATGGCTCTTTGCTTGTCCCTTTAATCTGGTGCTCTAGCTCATAACTAATATCAAAATGGTCCTCAATAGCTCTCTTCCCACGACCGGTTACAATAGCCATTGTATTACACCCTGCACTTATCGCCTCTTCAACACCATACTGAATAAGAGGTTTTGTAAGTACCGGTAACATCTCTTTTGGGGTCGCTTTTGTTGCAGGTAAAAACCTTGTTCCATAACCTGCTGCTGGGAATAAACACTTTCTAATCACTTTTTTTCCTTTGTTGTAGTTTCTCTTTTAAAATTATTTTACCCGCTTCAACACCCGGCTGGTCATAGGTGTTTACATCTATCAACTCTCCAACAAGCGATGTCAAGAGCTCATAGTAGTAGATAAGCTCTCCCATACTCGCCTCATCAACTCTGTCGATTATAATCTCATCTATTGGAATATCTCCCTCCTCTAGCAGTGCCTCTAGCACCGACTGGCTCTGCATAGAGATTAATTCACTAAACTTCACACCATTTAAGAGATCCATCTCCTCAAGATACTCCAAAGAGATATCTGGAATCTCAAGCTCATTTTGGAAATCTGCAATCTCGATAAATGTAATAGATTTATCTCGTGTCCCCTCCATAATCAACTGCAAAAAGGAGTGCTGATCTTTAGGACCAATCAATCCAATTGGTGTCAAACCGACATTAAATGCACTATTACGCTGTTTCTTTCCAAGACTCTCACCCCACAGCTGCACATACCACTGAATAAAGTAACGCATAGTTTCACTATAGGCAAAGAGGCAGTTTATATTGTAAATAGCATGGTTTTTTGCATAAAAAGAGGCTTTATTCACAAGTAACTCTTTTATATAGCCATCATTAAAAAAGCTCTCTTTAATCTTGGCAGCACCCCGTAGCAGCGCCACAATATCCACCCCGCTTAGTGCTAACGGCAGCAAACCAACAACACTCAAAACCGAAAAACGTCCACCAACACTCTCTTGCAGATGAAATCTATTAATCCCAACACTCTTGGCAAACTTATCAAGCTTCGAGCCATCTTCGCTAATAAAAGTATAGCGCTCACTCGAACTATCCAAGCTATAGATATATTTAAAAATAGCCATCGTCTCAACTGTTGTACCAGATTTACTAATTACCAAAACATGGCACTTTTCCATATCGATCTTCTCTAATTGACTCTCGATATTAATAGGATCAGTCGACTCAAAAAAGTAGAGTCGTCTCTGCAACTTCTTTACCGGCTTTAAAAACTCATAGACAGCCTTCGCTCCCAAAGAGCTCCCGCCTATTCCAATAACAGCAACTGTCTCTATGCTCTTATCGAGACTCTGCGCATACTCCACTATTGCAGATGTATCCTGATCTGGTAGCTTATAGTAGCCAATCTCCTCCTGCTCTTTTGCAATCTTCTCCAAAAGCGATTTACGCTCTTTACTTAATAGATGCTCTTCAAATTTCAGCTTACTCTTCATTCAGACTCCTTCAAAAGCTCTTTGGCTTTTGCTATCACGCCATTTACTTGCTCTTCATATAGTTTCGCCAACGATGCATCGGTAGACTCAAAACGTGTTACCAAAAGTGGCGTTGTATTACTTGCACGCACCAATCCCCAGCCGTGCTCAAAATTAATACGCACTCCATCAACATCAATCAAACTCTTAATAGCCGGAAAATCCTCTGATGGGTGCTCTAGTAACTCTTTTACCTTATCTACAAGTGCAAACTTCTCTTTATCAGTTGTTTCAACTTTTATCTCTTCAGTAGAGTAAACCTTTGGCAGCGCTTCTATTTCTCTGTCAAAATCTACACCCTTTTGCATAAGTTCAAGTGCGCGAAGCGTTGCATAGATAGCATCATCATATCCAAAGTACCGATGTTTAAAGAAGATATGCCCACTCACTTCACACGCCAAATCTGCACTGAGCTCTCGCATTTTCACCTTTAGGTTCGAGTGCCCAGTCTTATACATTACCGCTTTACACCCTCTTCTCTCTAGCTCATCATACATCACTTGCGAGCACTTTACCTCTCCAATAACCGTTGGCTGCTCCATCCCCATTGCAAAGAGCAGTGCCATCTGGTCACCCTTGATATTATGCTTTTTCGTCAAAATCGCAATTCTATCTGCATCGCCATCGTAGGCAAATCCAATATCCCCCTCTTTTGCCAAGAGCGCTTTAATATCAGCCAAGTTCTTCTCTACCGAAGGGTCGGGGTGGTGGTTTGGAAAGCTTCCGTCAGGCTCACAGTAGAGCCCTTTGTAGTTTAACTCCAGGGCATCAAATATGTCATTTATAACAGTTCCGGCAACCCCATTTCCGCAATCAAGAATAATTCTCGTCTCCATCCCTTTGAGAGCTGCAAACTCTTTAACCATATAGTCGATATAGAGACTCTTAACATCGACCTCTTCACGTTTCGTATCGGTCGCAACCTCCATGCCCGCATTTTCCACAATCTCATCGCCCAAAGCATAGATATCATCACCAAAAAATGGCTTTTTATCAATAGTTATCTTAAAACCGTTATACTCACTTGGATTATGCGAACCCGTAATCATAATAGAGCCATCAATTGTACTGCTTCTATCTGATGCTGCTTGCAAAATCGCAGACTCTTTAGGCAGCATACTCTCCAAGCTTTGGTAGTTACTAAAGTAGTTTACAGGTGTTGCCACCATCCCCATATCAATAACCTTGCAGCCAGCTGCATTTAAGCCGGAGACAAGATAATCTCTTAATATTGGCGAATGCTCTCTTGCATCATACCCTACAGAGACTATCTTCTCTCCACCAACTCTTTTTCCTAAAAAATAGCCAATAAGCTTTACCGACTGCTCATTAAGATCATTCTTGTAAATACCCCGTATATCATACTCTCTAAAAATAGAACTGTTAATTGCACTCACACCCATACCTTTAAATTTTATTCATCGCTAAAATTATACACTAAATATTATCACTATCCAAACTTTAACTGAGTAAAAATTGCTCAATTATCTCAAAATGGCGTTCTACCCCCTCGAAACTGTGTGTACCTCCCTCTTCTATAATACTCTTCGCATTTGGCAAAAGTTCCAAACTCTCTTTATAATCTATTATATCATCTCCCGTTTGTAGCAGCAACATAATGCTCTTCTGGTCTACATCAGTCGCTATATACTCTTCTAACATCTTTAAGTGTTGGTCATTCCACTCAAATTTACTTAAATCGTAGTAGTTGTTTGCAAAACCGCTAATGTGACGCTTAAGGGTAGATGGTGCATAGAGTGCCGGGTTAATCAAAACAGCTTTGGTACTATATAGTTTTGCAAGGTAAAGGGCATAAAAACCACCCAAAGAGGAGCCTATAAAACGCGGATTTTGACAATTTTCGGCAATCTCTTTAAGTGTCTCTACTGCAAGCTTGGGTACATACGAGAGGCTTGGTGCCAAAAAGCGCACACTCTTTTGCTTAAAATAGTCCCGAAAAAGCATCGCCTTTCCACCAAAACCAGAACTCCCAAAGCCATGAATATAAATTATACTCTGCACCCTCTTGTCTCCACTCTAAAATTTATATCTAAATCCTGCAGTTACAAGGTACGCCCCACCCTTATCAAAGGTACCGATTATCCCGCCTTTTGTCTGCACTTTGCGCTTCTTCTTATGGTCATACAGTACTCCCAAACCCCAACCCAGGTTTTCACTCTGCTGATAGTAGAACCCAGCCGAAAATATATGGGCATCGCTATCAGGAAGTTCATAACTTACATAAGCATCTTTAATCGGGCTCTCATCATAGCTATATCCCGCCATCAATGTCAATTTATCACTGTAGCGATACTGCAAACCGACCCTAAAGGTATTGGTATCCTTCCAGAGCTTAGGAGTTTTTGCATCAAAGCTTGCCAATTGTGCAGGCAGAGGCTTATCGTAATTAAAGTCTAAATATTTATAACTGCTCCAAAAAGTTCGCTCATACACAAGCTCTAGCGTAAATTTATCTATATCTTTCGAAACCGCTAAGGTAAGAGCAGCTGGCAGATAGACATCTACATTGGCTTTGTAACCGAGACTCATAGGGCCCAAACCAAACGTAGCATCTCCCTCTAGCGACATCTTTATCTTCGAGCGGTAGGTCGCAGCCAAATTGACCCCATTCTCCAGATGCAGAGCGGCAGCTACATTAAAGCCGTAGTCGAAACTGTCTCCATCCATATCTCTTTTAATTGGCTTACCAATCAATGTGCCATCATTCGCAACCTCGCCCTTACTATAAAGAATATCAGCCCCAACACTCAACGCCAAAATATCGTTTACCTTATATGTTACAGATGGGTTAATAAGCACTGTTGTCAAATCAAACTTTTGGGCAAAAAGCTTTTGAACCGGGCTCTCCCAGCGCTTCACTAATCCACCTGGGACTACAACACTCAGACCATAACGCCATGCACCATACGCCTTTGATACGTAATGTAGATTTGGCAAAAATGCATTTTCGACCTTAGTAGAAGCAGTTGCCGGCACCACCGCACCACTTGCAAACATTTGTGTTCCACTATACTCAATTGCCGGTAGATGCACCACAGTTAATCCACCCTCAAGATATTGACTCTCGCTATCTAAAAAAGCACTGTTTGCACTGTTATAATATGCACAATCGCCACCATCACACGCTGCAACATTTGCAGCACCAAGTGCCGTCCCTTTCAAGGAGACCTCCGGCAACTTATAAGCTGCTCCAAACAATACCCCTGCACCTACTAACGATAATAAAATAACCTTTTTCACAACTCTCCTCCTTTGATTACTCCACCAACCAATAGTTGGTACCCATAAATTACAACGCCTCTTTGTCAACCTCTCCTGTTCTTACTCTAATAGCCTGCTCAATATTGGATATAAAAATCTTTCCATCTCCAATTTTTCCACTATGTGCAACTTTTCTAATTGCATCTACAATTGCGCTAACTCTGCTCTCATCCACAACAATCTCTACCTTCGCTTTTGGAATATAATCAACAACATACTCTGCTCCCCTATAGAGCTCATTATGCCCCTGTTGACGCCCATATCCCTTGACCTCACTTATTGTCATACCAACAGCACCAATATTGCTGAGCACCTCTTGCACCTCATCTAACCTGTAGGGCTTAATAACTGCCACTATTTTCTTCACTTCTGCTCCTCAAATCTTAACCCCAGCACCAAAGCAAGCTACTAGGTACTGTCACTAAATCTTACTATAAAAGCTTCTCTAAAAGCAAATTTTTCTTCATCCTGACAACTCATTCCCTTAACAGAGTAGAAAATAAGTTACAAAATGCACTTATCGCTTCATCACGAAGTTATAGCACTACACTATAGATAAATATAATTGCAGCGTATCTTCCGCCTTTAGAGAGCGTCACAAAGAGAAGAAAGTAACGTAAAGGGTAGCGCAAAACTCCAGCTACAAAAGTTAAAGGGTCTCCAATAACGGGTGTAGCACTCAGCAGCAGGATAAAACCACCATAGTTGTCAAATCTCCTCTGTGCACTTAGCAGACTTTGCTCTTTGATATATTTTTTGCTCTGCAGATACTCTTCGCCCTTTAAGCCAATATAGTAGTTTAGAAGAGCTCCCACAACATTCCCAAATGTCGCTGTAAACCAGAGTGTAAAAAGGTTATACCCCAATGTTATATCATATATAAAAAGTGCTTCGCTCCCCAGTGGCAAAAGCGATCCACTTAAGAGGGCAACTATAAAAAGTGTGAGAAAAACCATACATAATTGTAGTAAATGCAGCAAAAATATAGCTTATTTGCATAAAAATGTAATTTTTTTCTAAAATCTATTGACATTTTATAAAAAATTCCCTATAATTGCAGTCCATTTTGATTCGGAGTGTAGCGCAGTCTGGTAGCGCACCTGGTTTGGGACCAGGGGGTCGAAGGTTCGAGTCCTTTCACTCCGACCACTTTGTTCTTTAAATTTAATAGTTATTTAATACTTTATTGATGGTAGGCGTAGTTCAGTTGGTAGAGCGCCAGTTTGTGGCACTGGTTGTCGTGGGTTCGAGTCCCATCGCCTACCCCATTTTACGGTGTATATAGTCGTTCCAACCGAAGCGCTAGTAGCTCAATTGGATAGAGCATCAGACTTCGGATCTGAGGGTTAGGGGTTCGACTCCTCTCTGGCGTACCATCAGGAACTATAGACATTCATTAAATAACATTTGCACTCGTAGCTCAGCTGGATAGAGCACCCGCCTTCTAAGCGGGCGGTCTTAGGTTCGAATCCTAACGGGTGTACCACTTTGGCTAACTTTAAGCTACTTTAGCTAAAATTTCAGCCCACATGCGGATGTGGTGGAACTGGCAGACACGCTAGACTTAGGATCTAGTGCCGTAAGGCGTGGAGGTTCGACTCCTCTCATCCGCACCACTTATTTTTTACAATCCTTTCAAACAACGACAATACTTAACTTTAATACCATTCTAATCTTTTACTATTTTACAATTGGTAACCAAAAATAGATTTATCCCAGATTTTGCATTAGAATTGCCTAAAATCTACCAAACGCTTGTGCATACAGTGCAATGGTTTGTGTAGAGTTCAGTAATCTCTAATGCATATTCCGGGTTTAACCCGTAGGTTACTCGATGGTTTTTTGCAGGTTTGGATTCCCTGCGGTCATGTAAATGCCCATAGTGCACTGACTGATGCGGCTTCTGTGATTTCTAATGTAAAATTCGGGTTTAAGAAAGTCCATAAAAACTATATCAATAAACTTCTCTCATCCGCACCACTTCAGAATATTTATCTTAGATTTTAATCAACTCCTTAAACTTTAGAGGTACCCTTTATATTTTTATGGGTAAAATATAAGCTACTACTTCCTATTATTCAAAGGATACCTACAACGATGCAAGAACAAAAATTTCTGCAAGATTTAGAGAAAAAACTATGGAGATCAGCAAACAAACTCCTTCCTTCCCTTGATGCTGCTGTCTATAAACA
>JANTGQ010000037.1 GCA_024762845.1 Nitratifractor sp.
ATTAAAAACAAGAAGAGAATTTACTGCTGGGAGTAAAGTAAAGCATGACGCTACATATAAAAAAGAAAAAAAACTCTATCAACCTAGTCAAAGAGAGACTATAAAACCAATTCCAGATGTAGAAGAGATATCTCTAGGAAGTCACAAGAGTAGAAAAGTTGTGAAAAAGAAGAAGAAAAAAAATGTACGAAAAGCCAAAGTATCAAGAAAAAGTAAAAAAAGTAAAAAACCCGTAAAAAAAACTTATGAACCATATAGTATAGAGGATGAGAAAAAAGATCCTGAACTTTTAGGTCCACAAACAACACTGGAGTCCAACCCTCTGTTGGAGGATAAGGATAAGATTTAATCCGGGTTTAAATCCTCTTACCTCAACTATAAATCATCCGCCGCCGACAAAATGGAGTAGTTCTACTTTGTCATTCTCTTGTAGTAGATAACTGTTCCACTCCTTCTCTTTTACAATCTCCATATTGACAGCAACTGCCATTGTCTTCTCTTTTACTTGTAAATCTTCTAGAATATTTTTTATTGTAGTTTTAGGCTCAACTGATCTGCTTAAGCCATTTATAGTTACTTCCATAGATACTCTCCTGTTTTTTTGGCTATTTTATCCTAAATTTAGCAAATCATAGTAAAATCTTCTTTAATATTTTCCTTAAAGGGGTGTTATGTATATGAAAGTAGCTGCAGTTGCAGTGACAACACTTTTACTCAGCGGATGTGTAAATGAAAATCAGTTAGGACCTAGAGGCAACAGTGCAAACCTTGGGCAAGAGGCTACCGAGCAAAACAGTACAGTAATACCACTTGACTCCAATGCAAATGTTCAGGAGAGTAGTCGACCCAAGTTACCAAAATATCTTAAACCAGAACCATTTAGTTTAGATAGTGACGAGAGTGATCCAGAGCTTCTAGGACCACAAACTACACTAGAAGAGCCATTGGTGCGTAACAGAGCTAAAACGCAAAGCGCTGATAGCAATACTACTAATTAGAAAATTTGATAATAGTCTCTAGTGTTAAAGAGACATTTTTTGCCAGCGCTTTGGTGTTATACCCGCCCTCAAGAAAGAATATTTTTGGGGTCTCTTTTTGGAGTAAAAGTATTGTTTCTACCATTGTTTGAATACCCTCGTGTGTGATATCCAAAGATGCCAAAGGGTCACTTTCGTGTAAATCGTAACCCGCTGATATTAGTATAAGTTCAGGCTGAAAACTCTTCACTAGCTTGGGCAGTTCATTTGTGTAAACATCTAAAAGTTCACTATCTGTAGAGTTTGGCATGAGTGGATAGTTAAATGTGTACCCTTTACCTTTTGAAACACCAATATCATTAGGATTGCCAGTACCCGGATATGCAAAAGCCTGGTGGGTACTAAAGTAGAAGACACTATCGTCTTCCCAAAAAGTATCTTGAGTACCATTACCATGATGAACATCGAAGTCGATAATAAAAATCTTTTTATATCCTAGTACTTGAGCATAGCGAGCTGCAATTGCAATATTGTTAAAGAGGCAAAAACCCATAGCATCTGTTGGTGTTGCATGATGTCCTGGTGGTCGAATAGCACAAAATGCCAGATGTGCCATTCCCATATGTATTAAGTCTAGAGCCCTAATACCGCTGCCGGCAGCGTAAGATGCTACTTCAAAGCTTGTTTTAGATGTGAGAGTATCTGCGTCAAAAGCTTTTTCAATCTTGGCATACTCTTTGACTCTGTTGTAATGCTCGAGCGTGTGCACCAACAGTATTTGCTTTTTTGTAGCCAGAAGAGGTTTTTCTATCTGCAGTTTGGGTTCAAGTACTTTGATAGAGTTATATATTGCGATAAGGCGCTCTATAGACTCTGGATGATTGCCAGTATCGTGTTCTAAAAAAATTGAATCTTTTATAAGGAGTGGCTTCATGCTATGTGGTACGAGAGCTTATTTACTCTCTAAAGCCTCTTTTGTTGCACTGTTTTTTGCTAATTCTTCCTGTTTTGCTTTGGTTGCCAATAGAGCACTTTTAAGAGCTTTTTCTGTCTCGACCAACTCTTTTTCTGCCAATGCTCTTGCATTTTTACCCTCTTGGGTAATTTTTATAGAGTCATTGAGTGTCTCGATAAGGGTATTGTTTGCTTTCTTAATACTCTCTATATCAAAAATACCACGCTCCATTTGTCGGCGCACTTCGGCATTTGCCTCTCTTAAGCCCTCGGCATTTGCCTCGAGTAGATCATTAGTTAAGTCGTTGGCATCTTTAATGGCATTTGCTGCTTCGTGGCTTCTAAAAATTGTTACAGTTTGTGCGAGTTGGTTACGCCATAGTGGTACAGTATTTACAAGCGTTGAGCCGATTTTATTAATTAAAGATTTATCATTCTCTTGAATCAAGCGAATACTTGGAAGCGCCTGCATAGCTACTTGTCGTGAGAGCTTTAAGTCGTGAACTCTACGCTCTAGGTCATCTCTGAAACCCCGTATCTCTTTAAGCTCCTGAATTGCCATCATCTCACCATCTTTGGTTTTTGCTTCAAACTCTGGAATTACACTCTCTTCTAGTTCTTTTAACTTTTGTTCTCCAGCTTGAATATATATCTCTAATTGTCTAAAGTAGTCCAAGTTGGCTTCGTATAGTTTATCGAGTGAAACAACATCTGTTACCAGTTTGGATTTATGTCTCTCTAAATTCTCAGCAATTGCATCGATTTGCTCTTTTACCTCTTCGTATTTATGTACAAATTTTGCCAAAGGTTTTGTAAATCCAAAAAGTCTCTGCCACCAAGCTAGTTTTTTGTTTGGATTAAACTCATCCATATCAAAACCACGGATTGCAACAACCATATTATTAAGCAGTTCGCCAGATTTTCCGGTATCTTTATTTTTGACTCCATCAAGCATACGGTTAGATATATCGTCTAACTTCTCCTGTGCTTTGGAGCCAAAATAGATGATAGAGTTTCTATCGTTAATATCAATTTCGCTTAGTGCCTCGGTTAGTTTACTCTCCTCTTCAGGGATTACTGCCGGTGGGTTTGCCTCTTTATTTATTACGCTGCTCTCTACTAACTCTTTTACTTTTGTCTCCATTGCTACTCCTTTAATTGTTGTTTTAGTGCATCTATTTGTACATCGAGGTCAAATACCTCATTCGATTTTAATCTGTCTAGCTCTCTGTCGAACCGTGCAGATGCTTCGTTAAGAAGCTCTATTAACCTTTGACGGAAGCTGTCGTCGATAGTGTGGCTCTCTATTGAGTTATATTTATCTATTACATCTTTTACGCCATCAAGATAGACAACCATAAATTTTCTTGCAATCCTAATATCTTTTGGGTCTTTTTTTATGGTCTCTAAGATATCTTCTGCTCTTTTTGTTGCTTTGGAGATTGCACTCTTTAGCTCCAAATCTTCTATCTTATCTCTGCTGCTCTCTATCGATTTTAACTTCTCTTGCGCCTCTTTGATATCTTTTATAAGCTTTTCATAATTTACACCGCTACCCTTTGGCAACTTGTTCCCAACCGGGTCGCTACCGTAGTAAGCGAAGAGTCCAAAACCACCTACGATTGAAGTAAAAATAGAGTTTATTAAAGAGAAGCCATCAACTATATAGGATAAAAAGAGTATCGTAATGGTAAGTGCAATCGTTCCTAGAAGTTTATATTTAACCTTTGGTGCAATTGCAATGGTGGATTTTTTATACTCTTTCTCATTCTCTAAACCAATATCTATTAACTTAATAGAGCCTAGAAGCATAAAAAATGCAATAAGCTTTAGTGTAAAACTTGAGTAGTTAGCAGAGAACAGAGAGAGTACTGTAGAGAGAAACATTGGAAGTAGAAAAATATAGAGATATGTTGCCGTCGCACTCTTCTCTCTTTTCTCTACTTGCATCTTTTTCGCTTTTGCCATTAATCTACCTTTCTTAAAGAGTTCATAAATGTTTTCATTATTAGAAACTTCCGCCAATAGCCATACCAAGAGCATAAAATATAAAAACAAAACCAAATAATCTATAGTAATTCATCTGATAATCTCCTCTTTTTTGATATTATAGTATAAAATTAATAATTATGGAGAAAATATGCAAGAAATTATAGATAATTTTATAGAAATATCAAAAGTGCCCCGATGCAGTTTTAAATCAGAAAAGATGGAGCTATTCTTAAGAGATTTTGCAAAAAAACAGGGTTATACGGTTCAGGTTGATGGTGCAAAAAATATTCTTGTTTCGCACAGAGAGCCTAAAATGTCTCTGCAGGCACATTACGATATGGTATGCGTTGGGAGTGCACCCAAAATAGAGACAGTTATAGACGGCAATATACTTAAAGCTAAAAACTCAAGTCTCGGTGCAGATAATGGGATGGCAATAGCTATGATGATGCAGTTAATGAAAGAGCAGGCTGCTTTGGAGTTTCTCTTTACAAGCGACGAAGAGGTAGGGCTTATAGGGGCTAAAAATCTCGACTTGCCGATACAGAGCAAATATCTGCTTAATTTAGATAGCGAAGATGAGGGCGAAGTATATATCGGATGTGCTGGAGGGGTGGATTTAAAGTTTACAAAAGAGTTGCCTACAGTGTCAGTAGATGGAAAATTTTATAAGTTATCGATTGGCAATTTTCCAGGAGGACACTCTGGCGTAGATATCGACAAAGGGATACCAAACGCTATAGTTACATTGGCTAATTCTATCAAAAACAATGGTTTAAAAATAGTCTCTTTCCATGGTGGAGAGCGTATAAACTCTATCCCTGCCAATGCAAGTGCAATTGTATTTGCCAACAGTGCTTTGGATAAGAGCAAATTTGCTGATAATAAGATAGAAGTAGAGGCGTGTGATAGCGCAAAAGTTACAGCTTTCGATATTGATGATTTGCTAGGTCTACCCAATGGAGTGTTAGAAAAGAGTGAAGTGTTTGATGTAGTGCAAAGCAGTGCAAATATAGCTCTTGCAGATATAGAAAAAGGTGTAGTAACAATAGAGTTAAGCCTACGTTCACTTGATACCGATGAGCTAATGCATATAGCAAAAGAGTTAGAAAAAACCTACAAAACAAAAGGATTTGAAGTTACCTTAAACGATAAATATCCAGGTTGGAAGCCGCAGTTAAATGAGTTTACAAAAAGAGTCGAACAGGCTACGAAAGATATTTTTGGGGAGTGTGAACTAAAAGTAATTCACGCCGGTTTGGAGTGTGGGGTATTAAGTGAAAAACTGCCAAATGTAAAAATGGCATCTATTGGACCAAATATCAGGTTTCCACACTCAACAAGAGAGTATGTGGAGCTAGACTCTGTAAAGCGAGTCTACAGAGTAGTGAAAGAGTTGCTAAAATAGGCATATTGTTGACAAATAGTATATTTTTATTATATAATAATGTAAAACAAAGGTCAAAAATGTATACCATAGATCAACTCGAAAAGCAACAAGTTGGATTAAGACTCAATAAGTATTTAATTGAGGAGATAGATGAATTTACAAAGCAGTTTAATGTAAATAGAAGCGAAATTATAACAGAAGCTATAAAATCCTATATCAGTGAGCAAAAAGCAAACTTAATTTATCAGGGAATAGATGATGCTTTTTGTGAGCTAGCAGATATTAAAAATGGAAAAAAAGATAGCAAAAATTTAAAAGAGTTAGATGAGTTTTTGGATGAGTTGTAAAGTCATTATTTTAGAGAATTTTGCAAAAGAGATAAAAAGGCTTCATAAAAAATATAAGAATATAAAAAGTGATATAAGACAACTCTCTAAACAATTACAAGCTAATCCAAAGAGCGGAATTTTGTTGGGTAATAACTGCTATAAAATAAGAGTTTCAAATAGCTCTATCCCTACAGGAAAAAGTGGAGGATTTAGAGTGATTTACTACTATTTGTATGACGATGATAATATCTTTTTAATTACAATTTACTCTAAAAGAGATTTAGAAAATATAAGTGATAAAGTAGTGTTGGAACTGCTCAAAAAATATGGGTTGGATTAATAAAATCCAACTTTAGACTATGTTGCCTTAAAACTCTCTTTACTTTTGCACAGATGTGCCAAAAAGCACTCGTCGCACTCTGGGTTAAGGGCTTTGCATCTGTATCTGCCAAAAAGAACCATCGCCTGGTGGAGTTGGTGGAGGTTTGTTTTGAATTTTTTTACCAAATCTGCTTCGGTAGCGGTGGCAGTTGTACTTTTGCTTAAGCCTAGGCGGTGGGCGACTCTGAAAACATGGGTATCTACTGCCATTAGATTTGCACCGGTATACTCTATAAGTACAACATTGGCAGTTTTTTGCCCAACACCTGGGAGCTTAACTAACTCTTTTTGGGTTAATGGAAACTCTCCGTTAAAATCCTCTTCGATCATTTGTGCCATTGCTATAAGGTTTTTTGCCTTGTTGTTAAAAAATGAACAACTGTTAATAGTTTTTTTTACATCGTCTAGCGAAGCGTTGGCTAGAAGAGCTGTATTTGGATAGTTTGCAAAGAGTTCAGGAGTGATGAGGTTTACTCTTTTGTCTGTGCACTGCGCAGAGAGAGCAACTGCTACCACTAATTGGTAGATATTGTCATAATTTAACTCTGTTACAGAGTCTGGATAGTTGTGAAGAAAAATCTCTTTTATCTCCTCTATCTCCTCTTTTTTCGCTAATTTGGGAAACTTTACTGCTTTTTTTCTCATTTTGACCTACATTAATAGAGTTTTTTAAAATTGATTAGTATACTATCATTATAATTTTCAAAAAACGTTTAAGGAGAATTTATGAAAGTTTTTAAAAGTGCAATTTTAGCATCTGTCTTATTTGTTAGTGTAAACGCTGCAGATGTAGTTGCAACAGTAGGTAAAGTTGCTGTAACAAAGAGTGATATTGACTCTATGCTACAGAACCAGGGTGTTTCATTTGATAAAATGAATAAAAAACAGCAAGAACAACTGGTGAAAAAGTTAATAGAGAGAGAGTTGCTCTTTAATGCTACCAAAAAAGCAGGAATAGAGAAAGATGAAGCGTATCTGAAAGTGTTAGAGAATACAAAAAAAGATTTGGCAATTCGAGTATGGATGGATAAGATTTACAAAAGAACACTTATTAGTGACTCTGAAGCAAATAAGTACTATCAAGAGCATAAAGATATGTTTAAAGCGCCAGAGCAGGTACATGCAAGACACATTTTAGTAAAGAGTGAAAAAGAGGCAAAAGAGATTATCGATGCGCTTAAAGCACTTAAGGGTGATAAACTAAAAGCGAAATTTGTAGAGCTTGCAAAGGCTAAATCTACTGGACCTAGCGGACCAAAAGGTGGAGATTTAGGCTACTTTGGAAAAGGGCAAATGGTTAAAGAGTTCCAAGATGCAGCATTCGCACTTAAAAATGGTGAGCTTACAACGGCGCCAGTTAAAACGCAGTTTGGATACCATATAATCTTTGTTGAAGATAAAAAACCAGCAGGTGTCGCACCTTTCGAGCAGGTAAAGAAGAGTATTATGGCAAAAATGAGACAAGAGCAGTTTAAAAAAGTAGTTGATGATGCTATTAATAAAGAGAAAGCTAGCGTTAAAGTGAGCAATTCGTTAGAGAGTAGCGATAGTAATACAACAAAATAGCATTATTTACAATTTGTTCACAAATTTACTATATAATATTAGTAAATATTTTAAGGAGACTAAATGAAAAAAATCTTAACAACAGTTGCAGTAGTCGCTGCTTTAACAACATCGGTAGTGAGTGCAAAGGTTATTGGTACAGTAAATGGATACAAAATCACAGAAAAAGAGGCAAATAAGCTATTGAAGGTTTTAACTAAAGGGAAAGTTAAATATTCACAGTTAAAGCGTCAGGATAAAGCAGAAATTGTAAAACGTCTGGCTGTTGATAAGTTGGTTATTAAGACTGCATACAGAAGTTTAAGTAAAAAAGAGAGAGATTTTGTTATTGCAAATGCTTGGATGGCAAAAAAGACAAGAGGTGTAAAAGTCTCTACAAGTGAAGCAAAGAAAGCCTATAATGCCAATAAAGCCCTTTTTAAGAAGAAAGGTAAAATTGTACCATTTAGCAAAGTGAAAGATTTGGTAAAAATGCAGCTAAAACAGCGTAAAGTTGTAAATAGATTGATGAAAAAAGCAAAAATAGTCGTAAAATAGTAACGTAAGGAAAAGTAGTGAGCCAAAAGATTTCTGATTTTGTTGCCCCAGGTGTTGTAACTGGTGATGATGTGCAAAAGATATTCGAGATTGCGAAAGAGGGCAAATTTGCTCTTCCAGCGGTAAATGTTGTAGGGACAGACTCTATTAATGCAGTACTGGAAGCGGCAGCCAAAGTAAACTCACCTGTTATTATACAGTTTAGTAACGGCGGTGCAGGATTTATTGCTGGTAAAGCGTTAAAAGGTAATGAGAGTGCAGTGTTGGGTGCTATTAGTGGTGCAAAACATCTACACACTATGGCAGAAGCGTATGGAGTTCCAGTAATTTTACATACAGACCATGCAGCGAGAAAACTTCTACCTTGGATAGATGGATTGCTTGAAGCTAGCAAAGAGCACTTTGAAGCAACAGGAAAACCACTCTTTAGCTCACATATGATAGATCTTTCAGAAGAGTCACTTGATGAGAATCTCTCTACTTGTGAAGAGTATCTTCGTAAGATGGATGCACTTGGTATGACTTTAGAGATTGAACTTGGAATTACCGGTGGTGAAGAGGATGGTGTAGATAACAGCCATGTAGACAATTCAGCACTCTATACGCAGCCAGAAGAGGTATGCGAAGCGTATGAGAGGTTGAGCAAAATATCTTCTCGCTTTACAATTGCTGCCTCTTTTGGGAATGTACATGGTGTATATAAGCCTGGTAACGTACAGTTGGAGCCTAAAATTTTAGATAACTCTCAAAAGTATATTCAGCAAAAACTCAATACCCAAGAGAAGCCTGTTAATTTTGTATTCCACGGTGGAAGCGGCTCTAGCCCCCAAGAGATAGAAGAGGCTATTAGTTATGGTGCAATAAAGATGAATATTGATACCGATACACAATGGGCATTCTGGAGTGGTGTAAAAGATTATGCCGCTTACTATCACGACTACTTGCAGGGACAAATTGGAAATCCTGAAGGCGAAGATAAGCCAAACAAGAACTATTATGATCCTAGAAAATGGTTACGTGCAGGCGAAGAGAGTATGCGTGACAGAGTAGTGCAGGCTTTTGAAGAGCTTAACTGCATTGATCGATATTAATTAGAAAGCTGCTAAAGAGTAGGTGAGTATAACCTTTAATACCCCAACCCCACTGCAGAAGTGCAGATTTAGGGGTATCGATTTTCTACTTAAGCGGGATGACCTTCTTCATCCTGATTTTTCGGGGAATAAAGCCCGAAAAATTGACTTTTTTTTAAATAATATTCCTCCTGAGATTAAAGCAATTGTAAGCTTTGGCTCTATACAGAGTAATGCTATGTACTCTCTAAGTGCTTTTGCGGCTTCTTATAATTTAGGGTTCCGCTACTATGCAAACCATATTCCTAAGCTACTAAAAGAGCACCCAGAGGGAAATATGGATTTGGCACTTCGTAAAGGTGCAGAGATTATTGAGGGGTATGAGAAGTTGTTTGTAGGAGAGAGTGAACTTTTAATAAAAGAAGGGTTGGCCTGTGAAGAGGCGTATTTTGGTATAAAAAAACTGGCCCTGGAGTTAATAGATAGTTTAGGTAATAAAGATTACCAAATCTTTTTACCATCGGGTACAGGTACTACTG
>JANTGQ010000038.1 GCA_024762845.1 Nitratifractor sp.
TGCACCTACGGGTGCACCTCATGACCGAAGGGAATCCATACTTGCACAGTTTTCCGCAAATACCTACAGCACAAGCGTTTGGTAGATTTCAAGCAATCTCTAATGCGAAATCTGGGATAAACATAGTCACATTTGTCGAGTATTACATTTTCTTTTTTCTATCATATAGAAAATTACCGGTATTAATATTAGTGTTAGCAAGGTTGAGCTAACCATGCCGCCTATCATTGGGGCTGCTATTCTTTGCATTACTTCGCTTCCAACACCATGTGAGCGCATAATAGGTAGTAGCGAAAGTATAATTGCAAAAACTGTCATTAGTTTTGGTCTTAGTCTCATCACAGCACCTTTAAATATAGCCTCCTTAAGCTGCTCTTTTTGAAATCTGCTACCTATTTTTTCTAACTCCTCTTGTAGATATATAAGCATTACAATTGATGTCTCAGCAGCTACTCCAATAAGAGATAAAAATCCAACAATAACTGCAATTGAGATATTATAGTCTAGGTAATAGATATATAATAGACCGCCAAGCAGTGCAAATGGTAGGCTAAAGAATATCACAAAAGAGTAGTTCAGTTGCCCTATTGCAAAATAGATCAAAATAAATACCAGTACAAGTGAGAGAGGAATAATATACTGCAGCTTCTCTATAGCACTCTCTAAATATTCACTCGAACCTGCCCACTCTACAAAATACCCAGCAGGCATATCTACTTTTTCTAAAAGCGCTTTTGCCTCTTTTTTATACTCTGTTGCAGAGACTCCAGGTTTTGGGGTTATGTAGATAAATGCCACATTTAACCCTTTTTCACTTTTAATAACGCTTGGACCCTCTGTATACTTTAGTTTAGCAAACTCCTTTAAAGGAAAGTATCCATTTCTGGTGATAATTTTCAACTCTTCTAATGCTCTTATATCACTCCTCTCTTCGGCATCTAATCGGAGTGTTATAGCATATCTTTCATCTTTGTTGTAGAGGGTAGAGACTCTTTGGGCACCCACCAAATAGCTTATAGCATCTAAAATTTGACTCTTTGCAACACCAAAACGACTCATAGCCTCTAAGTTTAAATCTATATCCAGATAGTAACCACTATTAATTTTATCTGATGTTACCGAGAGAGTTTTGTTAAAATCTTTTAGTTTCTGCTCTATTCTTGTAGCTACATCTTCTAATTTATACAGGTCATTTCCGTAGAGTTTTATTCCAAGTGGTGTTCTAATACCCGTTAACAACATATCGATTCTGCCTCTAATAGGGTATGTCCAAGAGTTTATAAGCCCCGGGAGTTGCAACTTTTTATCTAACTCCTGCATAATATCTCTTGTGGTAATGCCCTCTCTCCATTTGCTCTCATCTTTTAGGGTAATAATTGTCTCTATCATGGCAAGTGGGGCTGGGTCTGTTGCAGTGTCTGCCCTTCCGGCTTTTCCAAAAACACTTTTTACCTCTGGCAATGTGGCAATAATCTCATCTGTCTTTTGAGTTATCTCTTTACTTAAATCTATACCAATACCGTATGGTGTTACTGGCATATACATAAAAGTTTTCTCATCTAACATTGGCATAAATTCCCATTTAAACGACTTATAGAGAGGATATATCGCAGCCATTAAGAGTATCGCAACTAAGAGCACTCCATATCTTAGTTTTAAAGAGATTTTTAGTATTGGCTCATAGAAAAATTGGAAAAACCTATTCACTACATTTTTATTCTCTTCAACAATTTTTCCTCTAACAAAAAAGAGTATCAAAATAGGCACAACTGTTATTGAGAGCACTGCCCCAATAACCATTGCAAAAGTTTTAGTATATGCCAATGGCGAAAAGAGTTTTCCCTCTTGCCCAGAGAGTGCAAAAATTGGCAAAAACGATACAACTATTAAAAGCAGTGCAAAAAATATTGGCTTTCCAACCTGCGAAGTCGCCTCTAAAATTGCCCTCAGACGCTCTTTTTTACTCTTTTGCAACGCTTGTGGGAGACGCAATAGATATTTATGGCTGTTTTCTACCATCACAATAGAGGCATCTACCATTGCCCCAATAGCAATAGCAATACCGCCAAGACTCATTATGTTGCTGCCGATGTTAAAAAATTTCATAAACAAAAATGTGAGCATTACAGTAATTGGCAGTGTAATTATAATTACAAGCGAAGAGCGAAAATGCAAAAGAAAAATCATTACAATAAGCATTACAATAATACTCTCTTCAACGAGTGTATTATTTAAATTTTTAATCGCTTTTTCTATTAAAGAGCTTCTGTCATATGTTGTAACAACTTCTACCCCATCAACTTTTAGCTCACTTAAGCGCTTCTTGACTGCTTTAATAACCCGGTATGGGTTCTCGTTAAATCGAACAATCACAATGCCGCCAACAACTTCGCCCTTGCCATTTAAATCTGCCATGCCCCGTCTTGGCGCTGGTGCAACTACAACATCTGCAATATCTTTTACTTTAAGCGGGGTGCTATTTACAAGCTTTAGTGTTATATTTTCGATATCTTTAATAGATTTTATATAGCCGCTTGCCTGAATTATCTGCTCTTGACCATTTTCTAAAATTACTCCGCCGCCAATATCGTTATTATTTTCTCTAATGGCTTTTAAAATATCAGCCAGTGTAATATTGTACTCTATCAGCTTATCCTGTTTAACTCTGATTTCATAAGTTTTAACAAAGCCGCCAATTGGTGCAACTTCACTCACACCATCAATCCCAAGCAATGCATACTTATAAAAGTACTCTTGCAGTGTTCTAAGTTCTGCTAACGATTTGCTTTTAGACTTTAAAGCATACTCAAAAGCCCAGCCAACACCTGTTGCGTCACTACCCATACTGACAGATACACTTTTAGGCAGTGTTGGGGTAAGCTCTGCTAGTTTTTCTAAAATCTTCTCTCTTGCATCATAGATATCTACCCCATCTTTAAAAATAACATAGACCAATGCATTGGAAAAACTGCTCATACCTCGAACGGTTTGGATATTTTTAAGACTCATCAAATTTGTAACAAGAGGGTATACCACTTGGTCTTGTATAATTTTAGGCGACTGCCCCTGCCACTTTACTTGCACTATCACCTGTACCGGAGAGAGATCTGGCAAGGCATCCAAAGATGTCTTCTTTACTGCCCAAATTGAGCCAAAAAGCAGTATTATAATTACTAAAATTGTTAAAAAGTAGTTTTTTAAGTTAAGCTCTATTATCTTTTTAATCACTTTATACCCTTACCACTCTTCATCGCCACTGTCATAGAGACCATTTGTTATAGCATCGCTGTCGAGTAAAAATAGTGCGCTGTCAATTACCTTCTGCCCCTCTTTTAGTCCACTTAAAATCTCGTATATATCAGAGTTTACTCTTTTTGCTTTTACCTCTTTTGGTTCATACGAGCCATCTTTATGCGGAATAAAAACATAGTGTTTGCTCCCCTTTGTTAAAACCGCACTCTTTGGCAAGGCTAAGATAACTCTTTTTTTATTTACAATAGTAACCTTGGCAAAGAGATTTGGGAAGATGCGACTATTACTATTTTCTAAAACAACTCGCACATCGATAGTTTTGCTTTTACTATCCATATATGGGTATATAAAATCTACTTTTCCACTAAACTTACCAAGCCCTTTTATAAAAACTGTAGCATTTTGTCCTACTTTAATATCTGCCAAATCCTCTTGATAAATCTTGGCAACTAGCCACATATCTTTTAAAGATGCAACTTTAAAGGCTGCCTGTCCCTGCTTTAAAAATGAGCCACTGTTTATCTTTTTTTCTAAAATAATTCCAGAAGATGGAGATTTAATATCTACACTGTAATCCCCACTATAGAGTTTTGGAGCATCTAAGAGAAGAAGTTTTTTATTCAGAGAGCTTACTAAACTTTTATTATACTTTTTAGCTACTTCTATCTCTTCATAAATCGAAGCCAACTCTTTGGAGTAGATAGAAAAAAGAGTATCACCTTTTTTTACATACTGCATACTCTTATTGGCAAAAAGTTTTGTAACATAGCCGCTAAAGCGCAATGTAGTATCACTAATTAAACTCTCATTTAATTTTGTAGTTGCATAAAAACTCTTTTTCTCCTCAAGAGACTTTTTCTTTACAGTCACAATTTTTCTGTTAAAGAGTTGCTTAATATCATTTGGATTTGCAAAAATAGAGCCTGTCAAAAAAAACAGTATGAAAATTCCTCTCATTATCTACCCCTGTAGTATAGTAATTTTGCGTATGCATCAAAATAATTTTGCTTCTCATCTAGTGCCTGCAGCTTAATTTTGTACTCCATATTAAGCGTAGTCAAATACTCTAGCAAGCTGCCATTTTGGGTAAAGATAGTCGCTTTTTTTATCTCTTTTGACTGCTCTTGCAGGCTGCGTAACTCTTTTTGTATAGTGTAGTAGTTTGCTTGTGAGCTTTGTAGTATCTTTTTATAGATTTGGCTCTCCTTTTGAAAACTTTTTAAATAACTCTTATACTCATTTTTAACCTGTTGTAGTTTGATTGTAGAGATTTTTATCTCTGCATCTTCACGCCCTCTAACCGGAAGCGGCATACTTAGATTTAACGAGAAGTAGTCATCTCTGCCAATTCTATTGTTGTAGCCAGCAGTTACCTTAACATCTGGTAGCTTTTTTGCTCTACTTAGTGCTACTTTCGTATCAAATTGCGCTATTTTGTAGCTGTAGGCTTTTATGAGCGGGAGATTATAGATATTAGTTTTTCCCACCTTTTTGAATTTTGTAGAGAGAGAAATTTTAGAAAAATCCCTATATAAGATTTTTTCAATCTCATACTTTGTGGTTTTAATTTTTTGTTTCAGTAACTCTTTTTTGAGTTTTAAATTTACTAGATACATATCTATATTTATACTTTTGCTACTGTTGGCAGTTGTTTTTGTCAATGCCGTTGTCGTTTTTTTAATAGAGTGGAAATTGTTTAGAAATCTATTGATAACCTGTAGCTTCTTTTCTAAAATTTGATAAGTAAAAAGCTTTTTTGCCAAAAGAGATTTATAGCGTAACACCCTGTCTTTGTAGATTTGCAGATATATCTTCTCTTGCAGTTTGGCAATTTTATACGTTATTTGGATTTTATTGTTTGTGGGTATTTTTTGCGACAATGTTATATATTGTGTCTGCATTGCCTCTATATCTCTGTTAAAAAACTTTTTACTTATCAAAATATCATTTATCCCAACACCTAAAACAGGGTTCTCCCACTTTTGAGAGAGGTCGGTTTGGTTTTGAGCAATCTTTATATAGGCTTTTTGATTTTTCAGCTCTAAATTATTTTGTTCCAACAATTTAAAATAGTAGTTTAAGCCCTTACCATAGGCTATCTGCGATAAAAGGGTTAAAACAATTAACCCTCTCATAGATTTACGCTCCCTCTAACCTTATGTACCTCATCTCCAATTTTAAACTTAATGATATACTGCCAAGTACCTCCCATCGACAAATTGATATTTGTCCCAAAGGTACCATTGTCGGTTTTGCCATCAGCCTTAAACTCCATATATGGCATCCCAGGCATCTCTGGCATAAAAAACTTCACCTTCACCTTCGCCTCTACAGGTTTTTGCTCTTTTGCTATCTTCAGCTTGATTTCATTATTTCCAGCAATTAAAGGCTTCGTTGAGCTAAGTTCCACTTTGAAGCCATCAACCTCTTTTACCTGCTGTAACAAATTACTCTGCTGAGTCATCTTAACACCACTGCCATCTGCATAGATAGTTGCTGTAGAGATTAAAGCACCAATTAAAATCGTTTTTAATATCTTCATACTGTTTCCTTTGATTAATATCAAACAATAGTACACTATATTTATGCAGTTAATATGGAGTGAGAAATCAAATAGAAGAATTGTCAAAAGTTTGCTATTTGAGAGGTATTACATTATATGGCTTAAAGCATCTTCAAAGCGACCCTGAGTTCATTACGGTCAAGTGGTTTTAAGAGTACTCTTGAGGGATTAATCTCTCTTAGACTCTCTTCGAAATCTCTGCTGAGTGTGGGGAGTGTAAAGATAATATCAATCTCTTTATTGAGCTCTCTCAGCGCCTTGGCAAACTCTATACCGTCATCTTTTTTCTCTATGGAACTATCTACTATTGCTACGTTTGCCAGCTGAGTCTCCTGGCTTAGAAAAAGTGCTTCGATACTCTCTATAATTGCAACTGTCTCATGCCCAATAGAGCCGATATAAGATTTTAGCGACTCTGCATACTCACGATTTGCGTTGATTATAACTACTCTTTTCATAGCTTTAACCCAGATTTCGCATTAGAATTGCTTGAAATCTACCAAGCGCTTGTGTTGTAGTTATTTGCGGAAAACTTGAGGTGCACCCGTAGGTGCATCGATAGTTTCTCCGTAAGTGCTTACAGTGCAATGGTTTGTGTAGAGTTCTGCAATCTCTCATGTATAATCCGGGTTTAACTTTATGGTTACACGCTTGTTCTCTATTATGTAGCTCCCTTCGAGCTGATTGCGAACGAGGGCATCGATAAACTTTAATCCCATCCCAAACTCCTCTCTCTTTGTTGGGATTACGCCGCTGCAGTTGTCATCTACTCTAAGCTTGTAGATATCGCCTACTCTTTTGAAACTTATAAATATTATGCTCTGTGCGGCAGTGGGTTCGCCATGCTCATAAGCATTTGCTATAAGTTCATTTACAATCAAGCCGATATATACAGCCTGTTTTAGCGGAATAATCGCTTCAATATCTCGAACAACTTTGATATTGAGCTGTTTAAAGTTATAGGCTTGTGCGATATCATCAATCAGTGCTTTTATATAGCTTTTCATATCGATCTTTTCAATATTTTCTGTAATAAGCAGCATCTCATAACTTTTGGCAATGGCATTAATTCTATGCTCCAAATCCTGCAGTTGCTTTTTCACTTCGCTGTTACTGCTTTTAAAAATCTGTATACGTAGCATCGAGAGGATAATCTGCAGATTATTTTTTACTCTGTGGTGCACCTCTTTAATGAGCATCTCTTTTGCTTTGAGTGCAGCGTCGAGCTTTTCTGTTTTCTCTTCGACTTTTTTCTCAATTATTTTAGCTCTGTTGCAACTCTCTTTGAGTCTTAGTGCAGTGAGCTCCTGCTTCTCTTTTTGTAAAATCATATATCTGTCTGCAAATGCTATCGAGAGAATGAGTGCCTCGAGCGCCGTTGCATAAAGTACAATGTTTGGTTTCGCCTCTATTACGCTTATAAAGCCCAAAGCATCAAGAATAGCAGCAATATAACACAGAGCTACCACACCAAAGCCTGCAATAAAGAGCCGCGCCTCTTTTACCCCACGTCTGTACGATAGTACCCCCGCACTAAAGTTAAAGAGTACATAAAACATTGCAATTACTACTACTAGGTCAGCATTTAAACCGATTGTGGCTGCGACTGCGACAGTTGCAATAACTAAAACAAAGTATGCAAGGTAGAGCTTATATACCAGGCTTCCTTTTTGCACTTTCAAAAAATGAATCGCATAGAGAATAGATGCCAATATTATCAAACCAATTTTGAGATTTGTTACCTGCGAATCAAAGAGTACAAACGAGTAGGGCACAAAAAGAGCCGTTATCCCAACATAGGTTATCTGGTGCCAGACAAGAAAAAAGAGGTAGAAACTATAGTAGATATAGCTCTTGTCCCCCGTAAAGAAGAAGATAAAGAAGCTATAGAGCGCAAGTGCAAGTATAAAGCCCAAAAGTGCAACATTCTCCACAATATAGTGCAGGCTCTTTGTTTCAAAATCCTTCTTCGAGGCTGCTTTTATGGCAAAGTCGACAGGCATAGCGAGTGGCTCAATATGGAGCAGATAGCCGCTTGCTGGACTTGCTTTGTCAACTTTAAAGTGAATATAGGGGCTGCTGTGGTCTCTTTTAAAATAGTCATATTTTTTTACAAGGGTGTAGTTGGAATTGCCACTACTCTTATAAATAGTAACCCTCTCCATCAGCGGAGAGCTTAGATAGAGTATCGTATTTTGAGGTAAGTTCTTTAGTGCAGAGGGGGGAATAGCTACCCATATCTGTTTGCCACACATGCCGATATTTACTGTTGATTTTCTGTAGGGTTTGAGAGTTTGTGTAACACTTTTGGGTGTTACATTAGCATCTGTCACTAGTATTTGGCTCATAGTTAAGATATCGGCATTTGCTTCGCTCTTCATTGACGAGCCATTAAGAGTAGAAAAAGCACCTATACAGAGCAGCAGCACAAGCTGCTTTAGTAACAGAAGCAAATACACAAGCTCTCCTTTCCTGTGCTTTTACAGACACTTATCCTAAAAACTACTATTTATTAAGTTATATGCTAGTATATAATAATTTTATTACACTTTTTAGCTACTAAACTGATAATGAGCTATTGGGGCAGGTTTTCGAGCCCTTCTGTACTATTTTTATCTGGAGTGGTGTTATTATTATCTGCCCCTTTTTTTGGTGGCTGCTTCTTTTTTGGTTTCTTTTTCTTTTTCGGTTTTGGCTTGGGTGGTATTTTTATACCCTGCAGCAAAAATGTATATGGCTCTTTTTTGTTTATCTGCCCAACGGCAACAAGTATTTTATCTTTTTGGCGTGTAATATCAAAGAGGTTTACACCTTTAAAGATTTTATCAACCTCTACATTTTGCTCCATTCCAACGGGGAGTTTGTAGTTATTTCCCTCTATACGAATGAGAGTATCCTCATCTTTAAGTACCAACCAGCAGACCCTTGCAATGCCAAGCTCATACAGAGAGTTGGTAGTTGCCTCCATACAGATACGGTCACGCTCCCCTTTTCTAAGGGTAATGTTTCCGTCACTTTGGAGAATATCGTTATATAAAACCATAATTGCACGGTCATAATCTACACTCTTATCGAGATTCTCTTTTATATTATGCACTGCCCGCCGCTGAGTGTCTAAAACGCTATAGAGTCCTATTAAAACAATACTAAGCAGCACTGTAGAGATAAGTACCTCTATAAGTGTAAAAGCAGCTCTTCTTTTAGCCATTACTCATCCATAATACCGACACGAAGAGCCTCTTCGTAGCTTGTGAGTCCCTTTTTCATCATTGATTTTAGTTTATCAGAGATTGTATCCATTCCTTTCTCTTTCATCGCTACTCGTATTTCGTGGTCGTTGTAGCCCTTTTTCATAAGCTCTTTGACCTCAGAGTTCATAATAAAGAGTTCTCCAACCGCTTGTCTACCGTTATATCCGGTAAAGTCACACTTTCGGCAGCCGACTGCTTTGTAGTAGACACTTCTATCGTCGAGTCCAAGCTCATCAAGTATCGGCTTTTGTAGTATTACCGGCACTTTGCAATGTGGACAAAGCTTTCTGACCAAACGCTGCGCAAGTACACCGATAAGTGTAGAGCTAAGCAGATAATCCTCTATCCCCATATCCATTAATCTTGTCAGAGAAGAAGTTGCATCATTTGTGTGCAGGGTCGAGAGCAGTAGGTGCCCTGTAAGTGCTGCCTGAATTGCAATTTGTGCTGTCTCACTGTCTCGAATCTCCCCAACCATTACAACATCGGGGTCTTGCCGCAAAATAGAGCGCAAACCTGCCGCAAATGTTAAACC
>JANTGQ010000039.1 GCA_024762845.1 Nitratifractor sp.
CGTGGTGAGTTGCATACAATTGGTGCTACAACACTAAAAGAGTATAGAAAATATATCGAAAAAGATGCAGCACTGCAAAGACGTTTCCAGCCTGTAAAAGTTGATGAGCCAAGTATCGATGAAGCGCTGCAAATTATGCGTGGTATCAAAGAGCGCCTTGAAGCACACCATAATGTACAGATTTTAGATAGCGCGTTAATTGCAGCCGTAAAGCTTTCGAACCGTTATATTACCGATAGATTCTTGCCGGATAAAGCGATTGACCTAATCGATGAAGCTGCAGCAGAGTTGAAGATGCAGATAGAGAGTGAACCGTTTGAACTTGCAAAGGTAAAACGCGATATCCAGAAATTGGTTGTTGAAAAAGAGGCTCTTAAGATGGAGCTAACTGCTAAAAACGAAGAGAAAATTAAAGAGATAGATAAAGAGTTAGCCAACCTCGAAGAGAAACAAAGAGAGCTCGAAGCGCAATTTAACAATGAAAAATCGATCTTTGAGCAAATTGCACAAATTAAACAAGAGATCGAAGAGAAAAAACGCGAAGCCGAAATGGCAAAACGAGAGGGTAACTACTCTAAAGCTGCAGAGATAGAGTATGGCGAAATCCCTACGCTCAACAGTAAGTTAGATGAGCTTAACGAGACATGGAGCAGAATGCAAGAGGCTGGAACACTCTTGCGAAACGCGGTTGACGAAGAGATGATTGCAACAATTGTAAGCAGATGGACATCGATTCCGGTAAATAAAATGTTGCAAACTGAAAGAGAAAAAATATTAAATATCGACAAATACCTAAAAGATGAGGTTGTAGGTCAAGATGCAGCTATCGAAGCCGTATCGAAAGCGATTAAAAGAAACAAAGCTGGTCTTTCAGACAGTAACAGACCAATTGGTAGCTTCTTGTTCCTTGGACCTACCGGTGTTGGTAAAACACAAACTGCCAAAGCGCTGGCGAAGTTTTTATTTGATACAGAGAAGTCGCTTATTCGTATCGATATGACTGAGTATATGGAGAAACACTCAGTAAGCCGTTTAGTAGGTGCAGCACCAGGATATGTAGGATATGAAGAGGGTGGTCAATTAACAGAGGCTGTAAGAAGAAAACCATACAGTGTAATTCTCTTTGACGAGGTAGAAAAAGCGCACCCAGATGTATTTAACATACTCTTGCAGGTGCTTGATGATGGTCGCTTAACAGATAACAAAGGTGTAACCGTAGATTTTAAAAATACGATTATTATTTTGACATCGAACATAGCGTCTGATAAAATTATGGAGTTCCAAGACCCAATAGATAGAGAAAAAGCGGTAAAAGATGAGTTGAAAAACTACTTTAAACCAGAGTTTATCAATAGACTCGATGATTTGATTATCTTTAACCCGCTTGGAAAAGAGCAAATTAAAGAGATTGTAACAATTATGTTACGCGGTATCGAAGCAAAACTTGCACAAAAAGATATCGAAATCACTTTAACAGATGCTGCAAAAGAGGTAATTGCCGAAGCAGGGTTTGATCCGGTATTTGGTGCAAGACCGCTAAAAAGAGCGATACAAGAGCTTATCGAAGACCAATTGGCAGTAATGATACTAGAAGACAAACTCCACGAAGGCGATAGTGTAGAGTTTGATGCCCAAAATGGTCAACTAGTTGCCAATGTGGTAAAAGGAGTAGAGTAATTTACTCTACCTTTTGCCCAAACTCTATTAAAACCAAAAACAAAGCCACAATATGATACCCTTAGTTTAAAAAAAGGGTAGGTTGCGTTTGTGAATAGAGATAGTAGTAACTACACAGTTGCAGGATTTATTTTAAAGCCTGACTCTCCTGAAATTAAAGAACTTTTCAATAGTATAAAAAAGCAGTTTGAAGCATTTGGTTTAACTGTTTTATTATCTTCTAAGTCTGCAAAAATGATAGGCGAAGATGGAGTCGATTTTGATACCCTTTGTAAACAAAGTGACTTTTTAGTCTCTCTTGGTGGAGATGGAACCTTGCTCTCGCTTGTTAGAAGAAGCTATAAGTACAATAAGCCGGTTGCCGGAATAAATGCCGGAAATTTAGGGTTTTTGGCAGATGTTAGAGTAGAAGAGGTAGAGAACTTTTTACGGCAGCTCAAAAATGGCGAGTGTCGTATAGATGAGCGGATGATGATTTGTGCCATTTTGGAGAGCGCAACCGAAAGCAGCAAAAGCCGTGAATTTTTTGCTTTTAACGATGTTGTTGTTACTCGTGATGCCGTCTCTAAAATGGCAACTGTAGAAGCATATGTAGAAGATGAAATTTTTAATGTCTACCGTGGAGATGGGCTTATAATCTCTACACCAACAGGCTCAACTGCGTATAATTTGGCTGCAAATGGTCCTGTTGTTTACCCACTTACCCAGGCTTTTGTTGTAAACCCTATCTGCCCGCACTCGCTAACGCAGCGTCCACTAGTAATGCCAGCTGATTTTACTATTAAGATTAAAACACCGCAGAAAAGATTACAGATTGTAGTAGATGGGCAGGATAATTATGCCTTGCATAATGGAGACACGCTTTTAATAAGAGGTGCAAAACGTGCAGCAAAGCTACTGCATAGAAAAGAGAGAAATTACTTTGGCGTTCTTAGAGATAAACTATTATGGGGTGAGAGTTAATGATTGAGCGACTATTTGTAAAAGAGCTTTTAGGGTTTAAAAGTATAGATATAGAGTTTGGGGATGGTTTAATAGTTATTACAGGTCCAAGTGGGGCGGGGAAGTCTGTACTTATTAACTCCCTCTTGGCAAATTTTGGGCTTGCCAACCAGGAAGCAAAACTTTGCGAAGTAGAACTGCAAAAACCAAAAGAGCTTTCGAGTGAGTTGTATGAGTTAGAAGATGAGGTGGTAGTAAAAGCGCTTAAAAAAGATAGAGTTCGCTATTTTCTTGATGGGCAGAATATCTCGAAAAAGAGTCTTAAAGAGCTCTTTTCTGACTATGTTTCCTATATTAGCGTGCGCGATAAAAGCGGCTTTGAGAGCGAGACTCTTATTTTAATTGTAGATAACTTTATAACAAAAAAAGAGAAGAGCTTTGCAAAACTGCTGCAGGAGTATAAGAGTAGATATGCTCTTTATGTTCAAAAGAGTACTCAATTAGCCGAAATTGAGAGAAGAGTAAAAGAGTCCAGCCAAAGGGTAGAGTTTTTACAGTTTGAGATAGATAAAATATCCAAAATCGACCCAAAAGAGGGGGAGTACGAAGAGCTTTTGGTGGTAAAAAAGCAACTCTCCAAGATTGATAAAATTAACGAAGTAGCAAACAGAGCAGAAGAGATTTTTAGTTTCGAAGATAGTGTTTATGAACTCTTTGAGATGTTAGAGAAAGATGCTAGCTACTTTAGCGATGCAATGAATCAGCTGCGAAGTGACTTTGACGATATATCAACACTTAGCAGCGACTTGGCAGATATAGATATAGAGGAGTTGCTTGGCAGACTAGAGCAGCTTTCATCACTTATTAAACGTTTTGGCTCTATTGAAGAGGCTCTAAAGTACCTGCAAGAGTGCAAAGAGGAGCTAGCAAGTTTTGAGACAATAGAAGAGGATGTAACAGCCCTAACGGCTGAGATAAAAGCACTCAGCTCAGAGTTAGAGCAGCAATCTAACACCATCTCCGGAAAAAGAAAAAAAGCTGCCAAAGCGATAGAAGAGGAGCTGGCAAAGTATCTAAAAGAGTTAAAGCTCCCTGCTGCCAAACTGCACTTTAGAGATACCGCACTTTATGAGCTGGGACGAGATGAGCTATCGATTACACTTGGCGAGACAAAGGTAGAGAGCCTAAGTGGCGGAGAGTTTAACCGTGTACGCTTAGCACTAATGACTGTCTCTGCAGGGGGTGTCGATTCGAGTGGTGTAATAGTTCTTGACGAGATCGATGCAAATGTAAGTGGGGATGAGTCGATAGCAATTGCGAATATGATAAGCAATCTTGCTAAATCGTACCAAATTTTTGCGATATCGCATCAGCCACATTTAAGTAGTCGGGCCAAGCAGCATATTATGGTTAGTAAAGATAAGAGCGGAAGCTATGTTCGCGCTCTTGAAGGAGAAGAGCGGGTTAAAGAGATTGCCCGTATTGTTGGGGGAGAGAATTTTAACAGAGAGGCTTTGGAGTTTGCTAAGGGGTTGTTTTAGGAAAGCGGATGTTTTTTTATTGTGAAAGGATTTTGATATGGTTTCGGACGAGTATTATTTGGCAGTCAATATTTTCTTTAAAGTTAATGAAAAAAGATATATGATAAAAAAAAGAAGATGGTAACAATGAAATAGATATATTGTCATTAGAAGGTAAAAAAACAATATTTAAGCTAGAAGTAAAAGAATGGTTGTTTCATTCTATTTACAAATTACTAGAAGAAGATTATGAAGATTTTGAAGAAAAAGGCTATGAACATCCACCTTTTAGAAATTCTATTTTTATCTTATTTGGAATATTTGCATATATTGATAAAATGGAATTATATAGAGGTAATGGTAAGAAATCATCTAATAATAGATTAGTGGGTGGAGTTAAAAGAATTTTTACAAATCTTGCGAACAAGGAAGAGAACGAAATTAGAGATATACTAAGAAAATCTAGACACAATCTTATGCATCAAGCTATAATTGGTGATAATATATTAGTTAATTTAGGATTTGGAGATGTTGGATTTGATGAAGCTATTGATATAGTAAATAAGGATGGAAAACAAGAAATAAGGATACATCCTATAAAGGCTTATGATACTATTATTAAAGATTTTGAGGAGTATTTGAATAATATCGATAGCGATGATGATTTAAAAGATAAGTTTGAAATCTTTTTTGATAAAGTTTATAAATATGAAATAGATATTATAAAATCAGATAGTTGAAACTTTTCTCTAGTTGTATGGAGGTATCCATCTTCTTGACATATTTGTATTTGTAATATATTGCACATATTTAGGTTGTATCTTAAAAAAGTAAAAATGTTTATTGGTATATATTGTGCTTGTACCTTCATTTTTTTTAGAAAAAAACGAAGCAAAAAAAGCGGTGCAAAAGTTGAGATTTTAGGGATAGTCTTGGTGCTATTTCTAAAAATAGAAAACTCGGGCTTTGCCCTCAGACAGATCTATTTTTTTAACGAAATAGCACCAAGACTATCTGTTTCCTAAAATCTCAAATGCACCAAATAGAACAAGGATTTTGTTTATAGAGAGATTCTTCACTTTGTTTAGAATGACGGATTTGAGTCGCTTTGTATGCAAGATGTGAGGTTACGGCATTGGCACGGGTTCTTTCGTGTCCATTGCTTGTGTTTGTTAGGCTAAAAGCTTGGTTTCTATACCCTCTTTTAAAATTATAATTTCGTTGTTTTTTTGTTTAAGTGCCATTGTCTCTTGGGTGTTTAGACCTAAATATGCACCTCTTATAGTGCGTCCTATCATTTCATGTGATACAGCTAGAATTGTATGGTCTTCAGGAAGAGTGTTTAGCCATCTTTTTGCTCGTTTACTAAGTAAAGAGTAGCTTTCTCCGCCTGGAATGACATAGTTCCATTTGTCATTGATACGATTGTTCCATTCATCTGGTCTTTGAGTTTTAACTTCGGAAGATGTAAGACCAGACCACTCTCCATATGAGCACTCTTTAAGTAAAGGGTCTACTATAATTTCGTAGTTGCCTGCTAATGAACTAGAGATAATTTTTGCAGTATCGTGTGCTCTACCAAGAGAGCTGGAGAAAAATAGAAATTCTGAATCGTTTATTAGCTTGGCAATAACTTTTGCAACACTCTTTGCCTGTTGTTTACCTAGTTCTGTTAAAGGCGAGTTTTCCCAACCTTGTAGGCGGTTAATCTTGTTCCATTCTGTTTGGCCATGCCTAGCTAATATAATCAAGTTGATTCCTTTGTATAATGTTTAGCCCGAATTGGTATTTGAACGAGCGTTTTGTTACGTGTTCTATTTATAAAATTGAAATGTATATGCTTATTTCGGTTTGATTTTTATAATACTCAAAATCTGTTTTATATGCTCTTTTGTGCTCTGCGTTATCGTTAGTAAAATAGCTCCATATCTTACCCCAAGACTCTATTACAGCTTGTACGCGACCTTTGTCGTCAGGGGTTGATGCTTTACCATCAAAAACTAAATATTTTCCTTTTGGGATGGTAACTTTCTCTAAAGTATTGTTAGGCTTTTCAGTGCCCGCTAGTACAGTAAATTCATCATTGGCATCAGACTCGTAGTTGTAGTAAACTCCATAGACTCTTTCACCGCCTTCGTAATCGATAGTGATTTGGCTGTCAAACTTTTGCCATGTTTTTCCTATTTTAGCGGTTTCTGGATTCATCTCGTTGGCATTGGTTGTTCTTACCGATATTCCAAATACCTGTTTTTCATCTAGAAGTTCAATTTTCATAGTTTTTCCGTATTGTTGATTTTTTTCCATATAACTACGTATTCTAAGATTATTATAGTCTTAATAGCTTTATATTTTGTAATCAAAAAAAAATTAACTTTACACTCATACCTTATAGGGTTATTTATTACGGATATTTTAAGCATTTTCAAGTATTGTTACAATAAGAGTTAATGATGTGAGGTTGTGAAATGATTATTGATACACATTGTCATTTGGATGATGAACGGTATATTGAGGACTTTGATGAGGTTTTGGCTAGGGCAAAAGAGTCGGGGGTTGAGAGGTTTATAATTCCAGGGGCAGACCCTGAAACTTTGTCGCGGGCAGTTGAGTTGGCAGATAAGTATAGTGAGATTTATTTTGCTGTGGGGGTGCACCCTTATGATGCTCTAAGTTATGATAGGGAGTATTTAGAGGAGTTTATAGAGCATCCAAAGTGTGTTGCTGTGGGAGAGTGTGGGTTGGATTATTATAGGCTCCCGGAGACTCAAGAGGAGATAGATGAAGAGAAGGCTTTGCAGAAAAAGGTTTTTATTGATCAAATAGAGTTGGCTAATAAGCATAAAAAACCTTTGATTATTCATATTCGAGAGGCAAGTTTGGATAGTAAGAATATCTTAAAAGAGTATGCAAAAGTTGGTGGAGTACTGCACTGTTATAATGCAAACGAGGGGCTTTTAGAGCTTGCTGATAGAGGGTTTTATTTTGGGATTGGTGGTGTGCTGACATTTAAAAATGCAAAAAAACTTATAAATGTTTATCCTAAAATTCCGCTAGATAAATTACTTTTGGAGACTGATGCCCCATACTTGACGCCACATCCATTTAGGGGGAAAAGAAATGAGCCGGCATATACATCTTTAGTTTTAGAAAAGATGGCTGAGTTAAGTGATATAGAGAAAAAAGAGCTTGAGTCGGTTATTTTACAAAACACACAAAGGCTCTTTAAAGGCTTAATTGGGAATAATAATTAAAATTTTTTAATATCAAGAAGGCTTATAGTGAAGATATCGCTTCTATTTTTAACTGCAATAATTTTATTTACAGGGTGTAGTGTTAGCAATTTGAACCCTTTTCACAAATCGAGACCCTACTATATCGAGGGTGAAGATATACAAACTGTTAGAAGTAGTAGTCCAAAAGTTCGGTACTCTGGTGGTGGGTATACATCTAAGGCGCGACATAAAGCAACTATGCGAACATATGTAGTGAAGGGTAGAGTATATCATCCGACATATGTGGGAGTTGGTGATACTATGCGGGGAATTGCGAGTTGGTATGGTCCTAATTTCCATGGGCATCAGACGAGTAATGGTGAGACCTATAATATGTATGACCAAACGATTGCGCACAAAACTTGGCCAATGGATACTATGGTTAAAGTAACCAATTTGAACAATGGAAAAAGTACGGTTGCGAGAGTCAATGACAGAGGACCTTTTGTTGCTGGTAGGGTTGCAGATTGCTCTTTTAGTGTTGGAAAGCAGATTGGTATTGACAAAAAGGGTATTTGTAGTGTAAAATTAGAAGTTGTTGGTTTTGCAGGAAAAGTTTATAGACCAGTTGCGGGTAAAGAGAAGCCGAAAGTTAAGTTGACAGACTTTGGTGTACAAGTTGGTGCATTTGCAATCAAAGCGAACGCGCTTAGAATGCAAAGGAAATATAAAGCAATTGCCACAGATAAAAATGTTATCGTAAAAAGTGGACTCTCAGAAGAGACGGCAGTTATTTACAGAGTTCATGTAATGGGCTTTGGCTCTGAAGAAGAAGCGAAAGACTTTATTAGAGACAACAACATAGATGGTGGATTTATTATAAGGAAATAGCAAATGGTAGCGAGTAGCAGAAAGACAAAAGAGACAGATATAAGTGTAGAGTTGGAGCTTTATGGTACCGGAAAAGCTGATATCGATACAGGAGTCGGTTTTTTTGACCATATGTTAGATGCTTTTACGCGACACTCTTTAATTGACTTAAAGGTACGCTGCAAGGGTGATTTACATATTGATGCGCACCACAGTGTTGAAGATGTTGCTATTGTAATGGCAGATGCATTTGCAAAGGCTATCTATCCTGCAAAAGGAATTGAGCGCTATGGGAATGCCACTGTTGTTATGGATGAAGCAAGTGTGAGTTGTGATATAGATTTATCTAACAGAGCCTATTTGGTCTATGATTTGCCACTGAATAGTGGAGCTATAGGGAGCTTTGATTTAGAGTTAGTAGAGGAGTTTTTTAAGTCGTTCGCATTTAATATGCCTTTGAATATTCATTTAATCTTTAATCGTGGAACAAACAGGCACCATATCAGCGAGGCTGCTTTTAAAGCTTTTGCTGTTGCGCTAAGACGAGCTGTAGCAAAAAATGAGAGAGTTGGAGTGCCAAGTACTAAGGGTGTTTTATGAGTATTAAACTGCTTTTGTTAGATGTAGATGGTACAATGACAAATGGGAAGATTACCTATAGCAACAGTGGTGATGAGCTGAAGAGTTTTTGTGTAAAAGATGGTTTGGCAATTGTAAGCTGGATAAAGCTGGGTGGTGCTGTAGCAATTGTTACGGGGCGAGAGTCTAAAATAGTAGAAAAAAGAGCTAAAGAGCTTGGAATAAAATATCTTTATCAAGGTGTGAAAGATAAGCGCAGCGTTGTAGAGTCTATTTTAGAAGAACTCTCAATTGGCTGGGAGAGTGTTGCAGCTATTGGAGATGATTTAAACGATCTGTCTATGTTGCTAAAAGCCAATATTTCGTATGTACCAAAGAATGCCAATGAGTATGTTAAACAAAAAGTAGATAGAATATTGAAAACCTCTGGTGGTGAGGGTGCCGTTAGAGAGATGATAGAAGATATCTTAGAAACAGAAGATAAAATTGATGATTTTAGGAAAATATGGGAAGTAAAATAGAGAGAGTAGTTTT
>JANTGQ010000040.1 GCA_024762845.1 Nitratifractor sp.
CAATTCTAATGCGAAATCTGGGATTATGAAATTTTAAGATAAAATATAAAAAAATTTGGAAAAAACATGAAAAGAACAATAACATCGGCACTACTATGTAGTACTCTCTACCTTATGCCCCTTCAGGCAGTTACACCTAACGATATAAAAACAACTCTGGAGAAATCTAAAAAGAGTCCTTTTAAGAGTATATATAAAAACAACCTCTATCAACCCCTTTGGCTTAAGAAGGGTGGCTTAAACAACTTGGGAGAAGAGCTTCTTGAGCAGATAAAAAACGATAAAACTGTAGCACCCGACCTAAAATTCTATAAGCTCTATAGAGCCGCTAGAAAAGCATTGAAGCAAAAAGAGTACAGTGCCAGAGTTGATCTCTCTTTAACAAAACTCTATTTTAGTTATATGCACTATCTTATACGTGGCAGTATAAACTGGAAAAAATTTGATTCTAATCTTGCCAGACTAGCTAAAAAATATGACTCTACAGTAGCATGGGAGCGCACTACCCCTCCCTACAGTGCAAAAAAGATTCTAGAACTTGCACAACTAAACGACTCTTTTCAAGATAAATTTAATCAAGTTGAACCACATAAATTTAAATACAATAAATTAAAAGGCTATTTAAAAAAATATATAGCAATTTCCAATAACGGCGGATGGAAAACAGTCTCTCCCAAGAAAAGCATCAAAGTTGGACAGAGCGACCCCTCTATTCCACTTATTAGAAAAAGACTCAAAATTGTAGGTGACCTTAACGGATGCAGTGCTTCGGAGAGTGAAACAGTATATGATAGCTGCATGGCAAAAGCTGTCAAAAGATTTAAACTCCGTCACGGATATAAAGCGAGTAGCACAATTGGCAAAGCAATACGCACAGAGCTTCGCAGACCAGTATCTTACTATATCAAAAAGATTCGTCTAAACCTAGACAGAATTAAATGGAGCAACCCTAAAGAGAACAGAGTACATATTCATCTTAATATTCCCGACTTCAGACTCTATCTCTACGATGGAGAGCAATTAGTTACCACCATGCGTGTAGTAACAGGAAAAAGAGACCACCCTACCCCAGTCTTTAGCGATGTTATGACAAGCATTATAGTAAACCCATACTGGAGAATCCCCCAGAGTATTGTACGCAAAGAGATGCTAAGACACCTGATTAAAAACCCTAAATACTACAACAGACAACACAAATACCTCTATAAAGGATGGGGTGAAGGCTCAGAAAAAGTTGACCCTTCAACCGTCAACTGGAAACAGTATGTAGGGAACAAAAAACATATTCCATACCACTTTATGCAAGACCCAGGTAGTAGAAATGCGCTTGGTAAAATTAAGTTTCTCTTTCCAAACAAATACTCAGTCTATATACACGATACACCAAGCAAAAGACTCTTTTTCAGAGAAACCAGAGCCTTTAGCCACGGTTGTATGCGAATTCAAAAACCAAGAGAGCTTCTCAAGGCACTCTCTTTATATAATAGCAATATCAATGTAGACAAGATGATGAAAAAGCTAGGTACCAATAAAAAGACAAGTCTTGGACTACGGCGTAAAATCCCTATCGATATCACCTACTTTACTTCATTTGTAGACGACTACGGCAACCTGCACTTTAGAAAAGATATCTATGGATATGATAGATTGCAACTTAAAAATAGTACTGTAGCAGTACCAAAAACAAAAAATAAGAAAGCCACTAAAGCGAAAAAGATCAAAAAAAGAGCGCACAAAAATGATACAAAACAAAAAAGTGCAAAAGGAACAGCAACAAAACATAAAGCCACAGTAAAAAAAACAGCAGTAAAAAAGAAAAAAAACGACTATGACGTTGTAGAGATTGGGTATTAAGTATCCTTTCTGCACGATATTTGCTACCTCTATCAAAATCATAACTAGCAAGATCTACTCCCTGCTCTACAAACACAATAAACACATAAAACTTATTTTATTTATTTTAAATTAATCCATATTATGATACTATTTATTAAATATATGTAAAATACTGGTTAAAAGTGAGTAACAAATGACTAAAATTATTTCTATCCTATCCATACTGTTTGCATTAACTGCCTGCAATTCAGAAGATAAAACTCCCCAAATAGATAGTCGACATCAGGCAAAAGTAGTAGACTCTGAAGTCGAAGGGTTACAGTTTCAGTGCGCCGGTATATTTGAGTATACAGATAAGAACGGAACTCTAGGTTGCAGCCATATGCCAATAGCATTTATGGTTGGGCAAATTAAGCTGGGGTTACTCTATAAGATACCTACAGACTCTACTATTTTTCCACAAGATATTGCCAATGTTCCACGAACAGATGGCAACGATGAAAATGTTATAAAGATAGTAACAATCTTACAATCTCTCGACGAAGACCAAAACCCCGAGAATGGAATTAAAATACCTCTAGAAGTTCATCAAAAACTTACAACTTTCATCGATATCAAACAGACGAACCTAGCAGAGATAGAAGAACTTATAGAAGCACAATTAGGCAGAGATATAAACTTTACAGAACCAAACAAAGCCCTATTGCATCTTAATCGTTCAATGAAACGCTATAACCTTCCTCCATTACAATCAAGAATTTTAGAAGACTTTAACGCTACAAATTAGAGACTTGAGCTACACAGAATACTAGAGTCTATTGGACAACTGCCTATTTAGGATAAAACAGAAGGAAGAACAAATTTTTATTTAGAAACAACACATATTTAGGTTACTTAGGTCTCTATCAAAACCCAAACAACTATAATCCGAGTTAAACTTAAATGTCCTTTTTGATAGCAATATACAAATAACAGGACATTTTTTGAGTGCTAATTGTATATATGGGCATTAACAGACATAGTATCTGTTAATGATGGATTGTTGACAAATAAAACTATTCTCTTTAATCTACCTGCTTGAACCCGGATTATGCATTAGAATTGCTTGAAATCTGCCAAACACTTGTGCTGTAGGTATTTACGGAAAACCTGAGGTGCACCCATTGGTGCATCGATGGTTTCTCCGTAAGTGCATACAGTGCAATGGTTTGTGTAGAGTTCAGTAATCTCTAATGCATATTCCGGGTTGAACCTTCATTTTTTTATGTTACTTAGTCGTATACTTGTTGCCTATGCTTATAATCAACAACTACTACAATAAGTTGATCCTCTTCAATAAGATAAAAAAGTCTATAGTTTCCAATTCTGTATCGATAATAACCTTCTAAATTATCTTTTAGTTTCTTTATGTTTGAACCATAAAATGGATTTTCTCTTAATTGAGGATAAACAAAAGTTTTAATTTTTGCATACATCTTTTTATCTATCTTCTTTTTAACTTTTTCAAAAGTTTTAGTTTCGGCAATTTGGTACTTAGACAATTGTGTAGTCACCTTTTTTGAAATCTTCTAATCCATTCATAAGGTTTTGGACAAGTTCTTTATCTTCTAGTATCTCGTTCATTTCATCTTGTTCTACAAACTGAGATGAAGTTAGGTACTGCATTGTTGCAAACTCTATAAAGTTTGATAAATTTCTTCTTTGACCTTGGGCTGCAAGTTTTATCATATCATAAACTGAGTCATCAATTCTCATTGTTACTGTTTTCATGAATAATCCTTTTTGAATACTTTTATATTTAATTATATTCAAATTTATTCAATTTGTCAATATTTACACTAAATTTGGAAATAAATAAGTATTACAAAGTCTTATAAAAATCTTAAAGTAGAGTTTATAATTTTTTACTTAGTGAGCAAGTGTATTAATGAGGATAGTTAATCAAAAGCCAAGATGGCTTTTGACTTATGCTACTGTAGGAATTCTGATAGATTGACCTTCGTAGATTTTATCTGCATCTTTGATAACCTCTAGGTTTGCTGCTACGATGTCTGTGTATTTTGCGCCGTTACCGTAGTGCTCTTCTGCTATAGCCCAGAGAGTGTCGCCTTTTTTGATTGTGTAGAATGTTGGTTCTGGAATGTCGCGCTCGTTTGTTGCTTCTATTGTCTCCATAGTTACAAGTTGGTCGGCATTTACGCTCTCTACGCCCTCTACATTTCCGGCAATTAGGATAACTTTTTCTCTTGTGTCATTGTCTGTCGCAACACCTGCAAGTGTAACTACTCCATCTTCTACAGCAACAACCAAACCTTGTACCGGCTCGCCCTCGAAACTGCTTTCGATTTCGTTTTTGATTGCTTCGTCGTCGTTACCACTGCCTAAAAGCTTTTTACCCGCATCTTTAAAGAAACTAAATAGTCCCATCTGTTGTTCTCCTTTAATTTAATTACACGATATTATAGCAAAAAAGTTACGATTCTTTTAAAATTCTTGGCAAAGTTATACCTTTTTGTTTTTGATACTTCCCTTTACGGTTTGCATAGGTTGTTTCGCACTGTTCGTCACCCTCTAAAAAGAGTACCTGTGCTATACCCTCGTTGGCGTAAATTTTTGCCGGAAGTGGAGTAGTATTGCTTATCTCTATAGTAATATGCCCTTCGAAACCGGGCTCGAAAGGGGTGACATTTACGATTATTCCGCACCTTGCATAGGTACTTTTGCCAAGGCAGATAGCAAGCACATTTGGAGGCATTTTAAAATATTCGACAGTTCTTGCTAGTGCAAAAGAGTTTGGCGGTACTATACAGACATCGCCTTTGAAGTCGACAACATTATTTTCGTCAAAATCTTTTGGGTCAACAACCTGTGCGTTAATATTGGTAAAAATTTTAAACTCGTCACTTACTCTAATATCGTATCCGTAACTGCTTAATCCGTAGCTTACAACACCTTCGCCGACTAAATCTTCGCAGTATGGGGTTATCATCCCCTCTTGCGACATTTTTCGAATCCAACTATCTGACTTTAAACCCATGAAACCTCTTTTTGCTTTTATTGCTACTAAAGGGGCTCTAAGAAGTAGGTAATGTTGTATGTATCACCTATTATTAGAGATTCCCTTAGATTTATTATGGTATTATATCTGAAAATTTTTACTTTTATAAGTTGAAGGCACTTATAAATCTAAAGGGAAAAAGCGTAATGAATTTAGAAGAGATTAAAGAGTTAATTAGGGTATTTGGGCGTAGTAAATTAGAAGAGCTTGCAGTGAAAGATGGAGAGTTTGAGATCTCTATGGTTAAAGAGAGTAACGGTGCAACAGTGGTTACTCCAGTTGCGGCTCCTGCAGCTGTAGCGCCAAGCGTAGAGCCTGTAGCAGCGCCAGTGGCTGCACCTGTAGCTACAGAGACAGCAGTAGCTGCGAGTGGCGAGTTTATTACTTCGCCAATGGTTGGAACTTTTTATGCTTCTCCATCTCCGGATTCTCCTCCGTTTGTAAAAGCTGGTGATAGTGTTAGTAAAGGGCAGGTTCTCTGTATTCTTGAAGCGATGAAAATTATGAATGAGCTTGAAGCTGAGTATGATTGTAAAATTTTGGAAGTATTGGTAAAAGATGGGCAGCCAATCGAGTATGATATGCCACTCTTTAGAGTAGAGAAGATATAAAATGGCTAGTGAGATAAAAAGAATCCTCATAGCAAACAGGGGAGAGATTGCCCTAAGAGCTATTAGAACCATTAAAGAGATGGGGAAAGAGGCTGTTGTTGTCTACTCTGTTGGCGATAAAGATGCTTCTTATTTAAAGTTTGCTGATGCAGCAGTCTGTATTGGACCGGCTAGAAGTAACGAGAGTTACCTGAATATCCCGGCAGTTATTTCGGCTGCAGAGTTGAGTAACTGTGATGCTATATTTCCGGGGTATGGTTTCTTGAGCGAAAATCAGAATTTTGTTGAGATTTGTGAACACCACAATATTAAATTTATCGGTCCATCTGTTGAAGTTATGGAAAAAATGGCTGATAAATCGAAAGCAAAACAGTTAATGGCAGAGGCTGGTGTGCCGACAATTCCAGGAAGCGACGGTGCAGTTAAAACACCACAAGAGGCAAAAGAGCTGGCTAAAGAGATTGGTTATCCTGTTATTTTAAAAGCTGCTGCAGGTGGTGGCGGTCGTGGTATGCGTATTGTAGAGGATGAGAGCTATATCGAAAATGCCTTTTTTGCGTGTGAGTCGGAGTCTGTAAATGCATTTGGTGATGGTACTTTGTATATGGAGAAGTTTATAGAGTCCCCAAGACACGTTGAGGTGCAGGTTGTAGGTGACAGCTTTGGAAAAGCTATTCATATAGGCGAGAGAGACTGCTCTATGCAGCGTAGACACCAAAAGTTAATAGAGGAGTCGCCGGCTGTTGTTTTAGACGAGTCTAGAAGAAAAGAGCTCCATCAGGCTGCTGTTCGTGCAACAGAGTTTTTAAAGTATGAGGGTGCAGGAACGTATGAGTTCTTGGTAGATAAACATAATAACTTCTACTTTATGGAGATGAATACACGTTTGCAGGTTGAACACTGTGTAAGTGAGATGGTAAGTGGTATCGATATTGTAAAACTTATGATCGAGGTAGCCGAGGGAAAACCTTTACCAGCACAAGAAGATGTGCAGCTTAAAGGGCACGCAATTGAGTGTAGAATTACAGCAGAAGACCCGGTAAGCTTTTTGCCAAGTCCAGGAAAGATACAAAAATGGATTGCACCGGGTGGAAAAGATGTACGTATCGATACACACGCACACTGCAACTACATCATTCCAACTTTTTATGACTCGATGATTGGAAAGCTGATTGTATGGGGCGAAGATAGAGATGCTGCAATTGCAAAAATGTCTAGAGCACTAAGTGAGTTTGAGGTTGCAGGTATTAAGACAACAATAGATTTTCACCGTAAAATGATGCAAAACAACGACTTTAGAACAAATAATTTTGATACTAAATATTTAGAGAACTATAAAGGGTAGAGCTCTGCCCAAAAGAATACAAGAGCGAAGGTTTTAATATATGGTTATAACACGATTTGCACCAAGCCCTACAGGGTATCTCCACATTGGGGGTTTAAGAACAGCACTTTTTAGCTGGCTTTGGGCAAGAAAAAAGAGTGGGAAGTTTCTGCTTAGAATTGAAGATACAGATTTAAGCAGAAATTCGCAAGAGGCACTCGATGCAATTTTAGAAGCATTCGACTGGGTAGGGATGAACTACGACGGCGATGTTGTCTACCAGTCGCAAAGATTTGAGCTCTATAAAGAGTATATCAATAAGCTTCTAGAAGAGGGCAAAGCATATAAGTGCTATATGAGCAAAGAGGAGCTAAGTGAACTTCGCGCTTCTCAAGAGGCAAAGGGTGAGCGCCCAAGGTACGATGGTAGATATAGAGAGTTTTGTGGAACTCCACCAGAGGGGATCGAGCCGGTAATTAGAATCAAGGCTCCACAAGAGGGATTTATAGAGTTTGAAGATGGCATTAAAGGGAGTATAAAAATTGCTGCCAGTGAGGTAGATGATTTTATTATTGCCCGAAGTGATGGAACACCAACTTATAATTTTGTTGTGGCTATTGATGACTACACAATGGGACTTACAGATGTTATTAGAGGAGACGACCACCTCTATAATACGCCAAAACAGTTGGTAGTTTATGAAGCATTGGGCTTTAAAGCACCAAAATTTTACCATGTGGCGATGATCAATAATGAGCAGGGTAAAAAACTGAGCAAGCGAGATGGTGCCCTTGATGTGATGGAGTATAAAAAAGAGGGCTATCTGCCAGAGGCACTTTTGAACTTTTTGGTACGTTTAGGCTGGAGCCATGGTGACCAGGAGATTTTTAGTGTCGAAGAGATGGTAGAGCTCTTTGACCCGAAAGATATTAATAAGAGTGCATCGAGCTATAACTTAAATAAGTTGTTGTGGTTGAATGCGCACTATATTAAAAACAGTGAGAACAGGAAGCTTATAGAGTTACTACACGATTTTGGCGTTGATTTGCGAGAGAATCCAAAGGCTGATTTGATTTTAGATGCTACAAAAGAGCGTGCAAAAACGCTTGTAGAGCTAGCTGCTGAGATAAAAAAGATAGTAGAGACGCCAGAAGAGTATGATGCAAAAGGGCTTAAAAAAGCGTTTAAAGGTGAAGCTTTAAATATTATTAAAGAGTTTGTATCTGCGCTTAAGAGTGCTCCTAGTTTAGAGAGTGCAAGCGACTACCATAAGGTTATGGAGGAGTTTGTAACTTCTAAAGAGATAGGGTTTGGAAAACTTGGACAACCCCTAAGAGTCGCACTTTTAGGCAGCATGAGTGGTGCCGGGCTTGATACTATCATGGATATTATTGGTCTTGATGAGGTAGAGAATAGAGTTGTTGCAGTAGAGAAGTTTTTAGAAGGGTAAATATGTGTGGAATTGTTGGGTATGCCGGTGCAAAAGAGAAAAAAGAGATCTTAATAGATGGCTTACGTGAGCTAGAGTATAGAGGTTATGACTCTGCTGGGATTGCAGTTGTAACTAGCAGTGGGCTCAACAATTTTAAAGCAGTTGGAAAGTTAAAAAACCTAGAAGAGAAAACTGCCAATTTTACTTCCTCCGGTTTAGGAGTAGCTATTGGGCATACCCGCTGGGCTACACATGGTAAACCAACAGAGCTTAATGCGCATCCACATCTTGGGAAAAACTCTTATGTTGTACATAATGGAATTATCGAGAATTATCAAGAGATAAAAAAGGAGCTCCAGGCTGAGGGTGTAAATTTTTTAAGCCAAACTGATACAGAGGTTATTGTGCACCTCTTCGAACACTTTAGTAAAGAGTGCCACAATCCGTTTGAAGCTTTTGAAAAGACACTTGCAAAGCTTGAGGGTGCATATGCGATCCTACTTATTACAAAAGATGCTGATGACACAATATTCTTTGCAAAAAATGGCTCTCCAATGCTTATTGGTTTTGGAGATGATGAGGTTTACTTTGCATCTTCGGATACGGCAATTATTGGGAAGGCAAAAGAGGTCTACTACCTTGAAGATGGAGAGTATGGCTATGCAAAAGGTAGCGAGGTCAAGATTTTTAATGCAGATGGTGCAAAAGAGTTTAACACCAAGCCGCTAGAGAGCGATAAACTCTCTGCCCAGAAAGATGGCTATCGCTTCTTTATGGAGAAAGAGATTTATGAGCAGTTTGTAGTTATTGCAGATACAATGATGGGTCGCGTATTAGAGAGTGAAATTGCTTTTGATGAGTTTGAGAGCGGTTTCTTTGATGGAGTAGATTCACTTAAAATTTGTGCATGTGGTACTAGCTACCATAGTGCATTGGCAGCGTCGTACCTTTTTGAGCGTCTAGCAAAGATACGCTGTGATGTTGAGATTGC
>JANTGQ010000041.1 GCA_024762845.1 Nitratifractor sp.
TTAATCCCTATATGCAAAGATCGTTTCATATTTACCCCTTTCTATAATTTGCCACATGGAACAAGTATAGCAAAAAGAAATGTCGCAAATATGACTATTAGAGAGTTACTCTAGAATCCAAACACTGCTACAGCGCTATTTATAGCATTTACTACGTTAATATGCTACTTCTATTGCAGTAATATTTTTAGAAACTTTTTTATCTAAGAGAGGCAAGAGAGTTAATGTGCCGAAGTGGCACTATCTTTTTGAGTATATATGCTCCAGTTTTTATTCTCTTTGTCTATAATATGCTCAACTCGCGAGACAAGTGTTGCAAAACGATTTTGAGCATCATATGGCTCACTATTTGTTAGATAGAGAAACTTTTCATGTTTTAAAGATTCTGCTGTTGCTCTATATGTAATCCAATTTTCCTGAAACTTATAGAGACTCTCCACACCTGCCGCTATAGCAATAATTACACCCAAGAGTGCAATAACCCACTGCACATAGGGAATTTGTGTAGAGAAGCCACTTAAAAAAGGTATTAAAGTTGCGGCTGTTATCTCCATTAGTTTTAATCGTTTATAATACTTTTGGTTTATGGCACTCTTTTGACTATACCACTTAATCTGATCATTCAATCGACTATCTATATACTCCTCTTCACTCATCACTCTGCTCCTTTCAATAGTGCTTTTTTAGCGAACCACTCCTCTTTGCTAAGTGTTCGCACCTCTCCATCTTCGCTGAGTGCAACACCTTTGTTCATATATGTTTGTAGAATTTTTTCTTTACTTGCCGGACTTTTTTCTAAAAATACTCTCTCTTTATGGATTGTTTTACTCTCTCCCCAACTATAAACAAACTGCTCCGATGCATCAAATAGAGCACCATACACAGCTGCCTGATGCTCTATTTTCCATAACTTATAACCACTCTGCCTGTCCCATAGTACCACATCTCCACCTGCACCCCAACTTAAAAGAAGTGACTCATCTTTGTTAAAACTAACCCCCCACACATCATCTTTGTTGCTATAGCTCTTAAGTAGCTTTTTTTTCTCTATGCTCCATAACTTAATCTTGCCATCATCGCCCCAGCTTAAGAGATTTTGCTCTTTTTTATCTAAAGTTGCTCCGTTAACTGCACCTTGGTGTCTAAAGCGTGCTAACTCCACTCCACGCTCTATATCCCACATGCGTACTGTTCCATCGTTTGACCAGCTTAAAATCTCTTTCTCTTTACGCATAAACTTTGCGCCATTTATTGATCCATCATGGTGTAAAGCTTTCATTTTTTGACCACTGGCAATATCCCATAAACTCAATGTTCCACTATCATCCCAGCTAAGAACTCTACTGCTGTTACTATCAAATATTGCCCCATTTATACTGCTGCAGACCCTATAACTGGCAAGTTGGCTATAATCTTTTAGATTCAAAAGCTTTAGAGTTCCATCTTTAGTCCAAGCAAGAAGAAACGATATATTGCTATCAATATTTATCCCTATTATTGGCGAAGTGTGCTTGAATTTGTACAAAAGTTTACCATCAAAACTCCATACATTCATTACTCCATCTTCGCCAAAACTGACAACCCTTGAAGCATCTATAAACTGCGCACCATAAGCTCCACCCTTATGGTAAATGCTGCTGAGCAAATGTGCAGATTTTACATCGTATAACAACACCTCTCCATTGCTGCTCCAGGTAAGAAGGTGGCTTCTGTTGTAATCTAAACTTGCACCCAAAACTGTACCATTGGCATCAAATCTCTTTAATGCTTTCCAATCACCCAAAAAGAGACCACCGTTTGTGCCCCATGCAAGCAGTTCTTCAGGTTCTTTATAGCTCGTAAGCCCATTTATTTTAGAGGGAACCTGTAACGAAGTAGTCTCGAGAGAGTTATTAACATCCCACACCTTTATAGCCTTGTCTCTACTCCAGGTAAGCACTCTATCTTCTCTTTTACTATATAAAGCTGCAGTCTCTTCATTGGGCTGATGCGAAAATATTTCTACAGCATCTTTATGAAAAAAACTCCACACTTTTGCCGTGCCATCTTCGCTCCAACTAAGGACTCTACTCTCGTTATGGTTGAAAGTTGCACCCCACACCTTTTTCTTATGGTAGAAAATATGTTTTGCACTATATTTATTTATATTCCACACCCTTACCGTACCATCCCATCCCCAGCTTAATATGCGACTCTCATTGGTATCAAAAGTGGCTCCCCATACACTCGGATGCAGGTAGGGATGGAGTACTCTCTCTTGATATGGATCCCATATAAGTATTGTTCCATCATGTCGACTCCAGCAAAGTACCCTCTTCTCATCCGAAGAAAAAACAGCACCGCTCACTGCAGCAGAAGATGCAATCAAACTGCCTATAGTGGCATTACTCTCCACATCCCAAAGTGTAATGTTTCCGTCCCCGCTCCAGCTTAGGAGATGACTCTCATCTGCGTTTAATTGTGCACCGATAACATTTTTACTATGTCTAAAAATATGCAACACTCTACCACTCGAAGTCTCCCAAATTCTACTTGTCCCATCCCAACTCCAGCTTAAAATTTTACTCTCATCCTGGCTAAAGCAGGCGCTTCTTACCCTTCTTTCGTGTTGAAACTCTCTTATTTTCCTACCATCTTTAGCACTCCAGAGGATAACTTTACCATCCTCTCCCCACGACAAAATTCTGCTTTCATTTGCATCAAAGCGTGCACCACGAGGCTCTTTTGTATGCTTTAGAAGAATAAGCTGCTTTCCACTTGCGATACTCCATACTCTTATTGTGTTATCATAACTCCAGCTTAATACCCTGCTCTCATTTTTATCAAATGCAGCTCCTCGAACTGCAGCTACATGTTTAAAACACTGCAAAACTTTACCAGATGCCACGTCTCGTAACTCTATAATACCGCTGCTGCTCCAGCTTAATATTTTTGTTTCGTTTTTATCAAAAATGGCACCCGAAACAGGAGACTCAGAACGGTAAAATTTCTCCAGCTTGTATGGATAGAGTAGACTGTTATCGAGAATATTTGTCTTTTTCTGCTCTTGAGTGCTTTGACTCTGGCTCATAGCTTGCGCAAATAGCAACTTGGCTTTGAGCGGTCTGTGAAAATAATCTCTTTGCGTTATTCCCTGATTAATTAAACTTTTATAAAGGTTATTTACCGCTAAATGTCTGTTTTGCTCAGCAATGTTTTTCGCACCATTAGCTTCTACCCACTTATAGAGACTTAGTATCATCAAAAGAGTAATTGCTATAAAAGCGGCAATCGCCTGCCTTTTTCTTTTTCGCTTTATGGCAAGAGTATAGTTTTGGCTCTCTATAATAAAGCTTTTTTCTCTCTCACTTATCGCCCAACTATGGTCTTTAAGCCAAAAGAGTGCCTTTTCAAGGCGGATACCACTTAGTAGAGCATCTCTTTTTTTGCTACTCTCTGTCTCTTCCCACTCCCTCATAGCACTTTCGAGATTTGCTTTTCCTATAAGAAACTCATGCTCTTCCTGAATCCAGCTATTAAGTCGGGGCCATTTGCTAATAAGCGCGTCATGCGCGATCTCTATACTATTCTCTCCACTTTTTGAAAGCCTTTTTACCAAGAGTCTCGCATCTACTAAAGCATTAATCACAAGTTTCGATTTCGCTGGTAGTTCACTCTCTTGTGCAGTGCGTCGAACTGCTTCGTTTTTCTCATTAATCTGTACAAGATGCGGAATAAAAGTCTCTTTTAAAAGCTTTAATCCATCTCTTCTTTTTAAAAAAGGGGCAACAACACTGTCGGCTTTTAGTTTAACTATATTCTCTATTGGGTTATGGGTCTGGTCTCCAAGACTTAGATACTCTGAGAGTTGTAAGTTTCCATTTTTTCCATAACGTACATAGAGTTCATGCAGTACCATTGCTAAAAAAGGGAGCGCTTTTGTATCTTTTACATCTTCGACTATTTTGTCAATTAAAGCGCTCTCTACGCTCAGTGCCGCAACAGCAGCCGGACCTCTTATAATTTTTGGAATCTCCTCTTTTTCTATCGGTGTAAGTTCAAATATTTTCTCTTGCCCTACAAGTTGTATGGCTGCCTGGTCACTTTGGAATATATTGATAAAGTCTGAACGCTGTGTCCATATAGAGAAAAAATCTCCCCTCTGTTCAAAGCAGTATTCAAGTATTTCAAAAAAGCGAACACTCTCCTCTCTTTTTGCCAATGTATAAAACTCTTCTGCTTGATCTATTGGGAGTAAAATAGATGCACGTGTTGCACTCCCTCTGCTTTTTTGTAGCACCTTTAGTAGCAGTTTATCGATAAGAGCTTTGTAGTGCTCTCCTTGTAACTCTCGATAGAGCTCTTCACTCTTTTCTAAATCTATATCGCTACACAGCGAATAGAGCAGAGAGTAGAGTGGTCTTTTTTGGGGTCGCAAGGTAGGTAAAACAATCCATTGCTGCTTATATGCTAGTTTAATATGGGGTAAAATACCGGCTTTTAAGAGAGAAGACTTTCCCATACCCGAGGCTGCAATTATGTGTAAAAGTTTCGGATTTCCCTGGTTTCGCATAGAGTTTAAATACTCAATTGCCATACGTATCTCTTTGTCTCTTCCAAAAAATATTGCGGCATCTTCTTCTTCAAAAGAGACCAAACCTGGATAGGGTGGTCTTCTAGGATCCCAGCTAAAACCTTTTTGGGTCTCTAGTGTTATTTGCCGAAGCCTCTTAATTATCAGCTGCAGGGCATGTGGGTTTTTGTTTAAATCGCTATGCTGGAGGTTGCTGGCAATATGTCTTACTTGAGACTTCTGCGCATTTGGGTCTACAAGGAGAGGTAGTATCTCTTTACCCAGAGCCCGCGCCTGGGTATACTCGGCAAAACACCATTTTGAATCAAGCCAATTTTGGGAGAGTATTACAATTACAGCATGAGAGCGCTTAATTTCGCTATAGAGCCTCTTCTCCCACTCTTCGCCCGCTAAGATACCCTCTGTTTCATCAAAGTCTAAAAAGATAGAATCAAAACCACCATCTTTTAACTGCTTTGCAACTGTTGTAACAATCTGGTTATCTCGAGACGAGTGAGAAATAAATATTAAAGCCATAATTCTAAGTATAGTTAAATTTACTTGTATAATAACTTACAAACACGCTATAATAGAGCATAGAGCGCTTTTTAACCCGGATGACGCAATAGAACTTTGAGCAGAGGAGTCAAGAGTGAGCATATTAGAAAAATTAGAAGCCCCCGGTCCAAAAAAGATACTATCTCTTGATGGTGGCGGTATTTTAGGACTTATGAGTGTCGAGATACTACTAAAACTAGAGAGAGATTTACGTAAAGAGACCAACACCTCAACACTTCTGCTCTCAGACTACTTCGATATGGTCTGTGGCACAAGCACAGGTGCTATTATAGCCTCTTGTATTGCAGCCGGAATGTCCATGGAACAGATACTAGAGTTTTATATCAACAGCGGTGAAGAGATGTTTGACAAAGCCTCTTTTTTTAAAAGACTCCGCTACGAATACGAAGATGAAAAACTGGCAGAAAAAATTAAAAAAGAGCTCAATCTTGCTTTAGGGTACTCCAATAGCGACACGGCAGCAACACTTGGTGACAAAAATATAAAAACTCTACTGATGATGGTACTGCGAAACCACACAACAGATTCTCCCTGGCCTGTGAGCAACAATCCAAAAGCAAAATATAACCAAAAAAGTCGTCCCGACTGCAACCTCAACTTACCTCTATGGCAACTGGTACGCGCAAGTACAGCCGCACCTACCTATTTTCCTCCCGAAGAGGTAACCTTTGCTAGGGGAACACAAAACGAATACACATTTACCTTTGTAGACGGTGGTGTCACTACATATAATAATCCCTCTTTTTTGGCTTTTGAGATGGTTACGGCAAAACCCTACAATATAAACTGGAAAACAGGTGTTGATGAACTGCTTATTGTCTCGGTTGGCACAGGTGATACACCAAAACCCTGGCCAGAGCTTGACCCCTCAGATATGAACATTATACACTATGCCAAAAATATCCCCACTGCTTTAATGTATGCAGCATCTAGCGGTTGGGATAGAGCCTGCCGAACAATTGGCTACTGCCGTTTTGGCGGCGAGGTAGATAGAGAATTTGGCACCATGGTACTTACAGAGCAAAACGACCCCAACTCTACAGCACCCAAGCTCTTTAGCTATGTGCGCTACGACCCTGATGTAACAGCAAAAGGTTTAGCCGACCTTGAGTTAACAGATATTCACCCCAACGATGTACAACAGATGGACAGTGTTGCAAATATACCCCAAATCAGAAGAGTTGGCAACACGTATGCAAATAAGTATGTAAACATAGAGCATCTAGGTAATTTTATATAAGTATGAAGAGTGTAGCTAGTAAAAATATCTTCCTTTTTAGCGGTCATATGGTCGACCATGGAAATCGAAAGAGAGTTCGTTTTCCTCCCTTCTTAGCAAAAAAGGTTAAGAAGGTAATCAAAAAACTTTTAAAAACTTTTAATGCAGGAAGTAACGATATAGCTTTAACACAGGGTGCATGCGGAGGAGACTTGCTCTTTACCGAAGCTTCTTTAGAGCTTGACTTGCAGGTAGAGTGGGTACAGCCTTATAAAGAGACACAATTTATCAAAAAATCGCTTGCACCTTGTGGTTCAAAGTGGATCTACCGCTATAGAAAATGTAGAAAAAAGATAAAAAGAGTCAGCTCTCTAACCTTATATGAGACGACAAAAGCAAGCTCAAATAGATACACACTCACCAACCATAAACTCCTTCAACTTGCTCTAACTTATGCGCAAACGAAAGGAACAAAAGTATATTGTATTGTTTTGTGGGATGGCAAAAAGAGCACAAAACCAGGTGGTACTGCCAAGATGGTAGATAATGCAAGAAAATCCAAGCTACCAATACTCTGGATAGATACACAAAACCTACTATTCAAAGGAGGCAAAAATGCAGTTAAATATCTATAGACTCCTCTACATTCTTGCTTTTTGCATACTTTCGCTTCGTGCCGAATATATAGAGACCTACTATGCAAAACTAGCTAAGATAGATCACTTAAACAGTAAAGATGAAAAACTCTACAGTGTAGCAACCATTCTCTACCAAGATCGCTACAATGTTAACATTAGAGGCATACGCCAAAAAGGTGACGAATCAGACCTCTACTTTGAGAAAAAAAATAATCGTGACAAGTTATCTAAAATGCTTCGAAACGGCGTCATCAGCGAGAGTGCACGTCGCTTAATTATTTCTTCATACCCATATGTAAAAGTAGATGTCTTTAGTGACCATATAAATGTAAAGGTTCTTCGAAAAAGAACTTTTCGTACAGGAGAGGTTCTTAGCGGTTCCATTAACTAAATCGTCCACCTATCTCGCAAAACACCAACAACATTCCACTGCCCCTCGCTCTTTTTAAGAACTACTACCAACCCGAGCCAATCGTACTCTTTACTCTTTGAAGCTTTGTTTATCCAAAGCACCTCATATGCTCGGTACTTTGCTCCTTTTTTACGTTTAAACCCCTTAAGCGCACTTAATCTTTTTACTTTACTTATCTTGCCTAAATCTCTAGTGAGAGTCTTGAGATAATCAAAAAGTGTTAAATAGACCCTATCGCCTTTACCATATGTAGTACCCCAGTAGAGTTTTTTTGCGTGCTTTGGTGCACTATTGTAAATCTCTTTTTGGCTAAAGTGTTTATCTTCTTTTTCTCCAAAGCGTAGATACCAGCTCATTACAATACCATCTTGTGGATCTATATAGTTGGCTAGGTGTGTAGTATCGTATGGCACACGCAATGCTTTGGTAAATGCAAGCACCCTTTTTGCAGCACTATCTTTGCTATCTATAAGTGAATTTGAATGCTTTTTATTAAGATAATCTAGAATTTGGTGGTCACTTATACAGTAGCCATCACCGTCTGCAGGCATAGCACTAAAGCGGCTTGCTGGCTTTAGTCGCTTTCTCGCAACCCACTCTGTCTGCATAGAGGTCACTTCATCTTTTGCATTTAAAGATAACTCTTTTACAACTTTGCACTTGCTCCCCCTACATGCAAGAGCAAAATCACAATTTGGCTTATTCTCGATAATAACATACCCTCTATTATCCGCATGCAAAAACCTGGCATTCACCCAACCACTATGAAACGATGGACCACCATTTGGCAACTCTTCTACCCTACACCATCTCGAGTGCCCCAAAGTTTTACACTGTTCAACCCCAACAAAACTCCCCGGCTCCAAAGCATCAACTTTCTTTGACCTGTAGTGCGGCTCTTTGCGAACATTCAGACTATCCCCCTTACTCACACCAACCACTTTTGCAAAAAGCGGAATCTCATCTGCATGAGCACTCACAACAAAAAACACAACCATACAAGCAACAACAACCCTCTTCATACCCTCCACCTTTTTATCTTTCCATTTTCTCTAAAAAATGCAATAACTGTTCTATATTTTTGGAAGAGAGTTGAAAATCATTTGGTGCTTTTTCTATTAGTTTTTTAGCCATAATACTACTTTAACGCAAATTTTTATTTTTGCGTTATTGTAGCATAAATATCTATTTTTTCTTAGGAATAGTCACAGTCAATACACCATTTTTATAATCAGTAGTCATCTTATCGGCATTAGCATCATTAGGCAAACTCATAGCACGATAGAAATTACCTATAAATCTCTCTTGTTTTATGATTTTATCACCTTTTTTATCCTCTTTACTCTTTTGAGTTTTAGCTTCTATAGATAGTATATTATCTTTGACTTTTACATTTATAGCCTTTTGGTCAACTCCTGGCAAATCAGCTTTTACCTCATAATGGTCACCTTTGTCAACTACATCTGTTTTGAAAGAGATAGAGAAACCACTATCTAAATTTGCAGGTATTTTAGGAATACTCATATCACTAAAAAACTGTTTATGAAAATTTTCAAATACCTTATTCATATCAGTTTGAAGTTTTTGAAAATCTTTAAAAAGAGGGTCATTTGCAAAAGGCCCTTTTGAAATATTATTATCTGCTTGGATTGAAACTATTGGCACGAATACCAATAGTGTTGTTATAATTATTTTTTTGAACATGTTATCTCCTTATTTTATATTTATACTTTTTGCTTTTCTAGCTTCTTCTTTTTCTAATGAGATATATAATCTTCCATTTTCCAAATTGGCTGAAATTTTATCTCTATCTATATCTTTTGGT
>JANTGQ010000042.1 GCA_024762845.1 Nitratifractor sp.
TTCCAGCTGGACTGGTTGCCATTGTGGTACTTACCCTTCTTGTATATTTTCTACAACTAGAGACCAAAAATATTGGCGACCTTGCCAACCTTTCGCAGTACAAGGGGCAACTACCGCAATTTTCTATACCAGATACACTCTTTAGCCTCGAAGCCCTTAAGATGACCTTGCCTTATGCAGTTATCGCAGCACTTGTTGGTTTAATAGAGTCACTATTGACTCTTGCCGTTTTAGACGAAATTAGCGGCACAAGAGGCAGCGGAAACAAAGAGTGCGTTGCATTAGGACTTGGTAACTTTACATGCGGCTTCTTTGGTGCAATGCCAGGATGCGCGATGATAGGACAATCTGTTATCAACTATACATCAGGTGGTTTGGGACGACTCTCCTCTTTTACTGCTGCTGTTGGTCTAATGATTCTAGTCGCATTCTTAACAGATACATTGCAGCTTATTCCAATTGGGGTTTTAGTGGGTATTATGTTTATGGTAAGTATCGGAACCTTTGAGTGGAGTAGTTTTAGCCACCTTAAAAAAATGCCAAAAGAGGATGCACTTGTAATGGTAACAGTTACGGTAATTACAATCTTCTTTGACTTGGCAGTAGCAGTAATCGCAGGTATAATAATCTCTGCACTGGTCTTTGCCTGGAAACACGCAAAAATCTACGCCCACACCCGCCCATTAGGACAAAATGGAAAACTATACGAACTAAACGGACCCCTATTTTTCGCATCTGTACAATCATTCAACGACAATTTCGACATCGAAAACGACCCAAAATATGTAATTATAGACTTCAAAAACGCAAAAGTAATGGACTCGTCAGGAGTAGAAGCAATAGAAAAACTAACAAAAAAATATGCAGATCTCGGCAAAAAAGTAACCCTCCGCCACCTAAGCGCCGACTGCAAAGCCACCCTAAAAAGAGCCAACGCCAACATAACCCAAGAAGAGGACGACCCAGACTATAAAGTCGTAAGAGACTACTAGGGACTCGTAGGAAAGATCTATTTATTCGATGAACATTATAGTCCGATTTGCCTTATGTTTTCCAATTAACAGACACTATTAATTGTACCTTGAATAAGATATTTTTTGCTTGTAAAAGTAGATACTCTCCCTAAAATCTCAACTCTGCACCGATTTGTTTCGAGGAAGTTTTTGCTACGCAAACCGCATTTGCTAACTTTGCTTCGTTTTTTTCTCTTGTGAAGCGAAGCGGTGGCAAAGCCATCACTCTCTTTGAGAAAAAAAATGAAGGTACAAGCACTTACATCTATAAGAGATACAAATATCAAATTGCAAGTTGCTAGCTGGGCAGTGAATAAATAACCTTTCCCAGTCCCAATTCCACAATACTACAAGAAGTGGACAGACCAAAACTAAAAAGTTGCAAAAGAGTATTAATACTCCTCTTAACACTCCTTCTTTTTAATAAAATCCTAACTCTTAATTCTCTTCACAATCATCCAAATTCATATCGGTTCCAGGCAATACCTTACGCTCTGAAACTCGCTCCAAAACTTTAGTATTGGAGATAAGATCTTTTTTTGCGATATATAACTCTCCATACTCTTGGCTTGGGTCTAGATAGAACTGATCCAACTCAATATGCACACCATTTAAAGAGATTGTCTCAGGTAATAGTGTATCACATACTAACTCTAAATATCCCTCTTTTAAAACATCAAACTCGTCAAACACTGCGGCGCAATCTATATACTTCATCGTAAGAGCATCTGTTTTTTGAATATCTTTTTCTGATTTAAAATACCAAGTGCCTTTACCCTCAAAGGTTTTTACGAAAAAGAGTTCATTCTCTTTAAAGTGTTCCAGGTCTGCCAATATGTGTTTAATGTTTTCATTCTTTAACACTATACTGTCTAAACTTACTTCTTGGTCATCTACAGTTATTTTGCATTCGTCAGCTTCTAGGCTGTTAATTGTTGCAACCTCTCCTTCTGCTTCTGCCTCTCCTGTCTCTACTAACTCATTAAAAGAGTCTAAAGCCTCTACTATGTTATCTCTGGAATTAAGCTCATAAGCTTCATCTTCAAACCCATTTACTCTACTGACATTATAGATTTTAACAATTTTTACATTACCCTCTATTCTAATTGTTGACATAAACTCTCCTTTGTTTAAAATCCTGATTAATATTATAACGCTATTTAACACAATCTAAATGCAACCTATGTCACGATATATAGGCTCTGCAAACTTTATCTACTCCCCAAAACAGATTCTATTAACTCTAAATCCCTGCTGATCAAAAAACTCATGATAATCATCATATTTAAGTAAATTTTTTGTTCGTGTAGTAACACGATAATTCATACATAGATAAGAGATATTTTTAGGTACTAATAGAGTAAAAGTAAAAGTAATTTGGTCACTTTTAGTCGCAGCTTCAACAAGTGGATATTTGCTTCTTATAACTTTTTGTATCTTTTTAGAGTATATTTTACTACCAATCTTATAGAGCTTTAAATCTTTAACATCACTACTATGCAGCTTACTTATATATTTAGCACTTTGTAAATTTGGAAACGAAAGTGACACCCAAACTTTTTTATTATTGTAGATAGAGGTATCAACGTTTACTGTAAATTTTCGATTCTCAACTCTTTTGATATCAAATTTCAAACTGCCTTTTTCTATTTCTATCTCTTTTTTTATGCGATTCGTAGGTTTTTGACTATCCGCAATGCTTTTGAGAAACTTTCTCTTTAAAAAAGGTTTTATTTTATAATAAGGGAGTATAAACTCTGTCATCCCACAGGCATACGCTTTAATTTCGTATGGATTGTAATGGAAAAGAAAGCCACTCTTCGTTACTGCAAAGTTTTGACTTATATAAAAATTATCTTCTAACCAACAAGCATCTGATAGAGTTTCGTTTGGTAAAAGAGTATCACTTTTCCTATATGCCAACTCTGCAATTTTTCTAAATTGAGTATTATTAAAATCCACAAGATCATCGAGTGTTAACTCTTTTTTCTCCTCTATATCATAATTAAAAAATTTTCGCCCTCCCAAACCATGAGCACCTCCTAAATAACTATAGTATGCACTCATAAGTGTAATTACAGGTTTATTGTAATCAAAAAGTTCTAGTGACTCAGTTACCTCATAATTACCATTAAATAACTCGTCACTATCTAAATCGATATCTGATAAATAGGTTGCGAGACTCTCTTTCTTATAACTCTCATTTGCTTTTTTAATATATTTAGCAATAGATGGTTTGATCTCTTTCGATAGAATATCAGCTGTAGGAAGAGTTAGTTTTTTATAGAAGCAGAGCGTAGTTTTAGCTCCACTTTTACATTCGCTATGCTCCTGCACCACTGGTTTTAACTTGTAAAAGGGCTCTACAATATTCTGCCCCATCCCTAAACCGCAAAAGGCAAGAGCAAAAACTAATAGACGTAGCATCTCTACTCCTTTTTCTTTTCATTATACAATAAAAAGAGGGCTATGGAGTAAAAACGTTAGAATATAGCAGTAAAAAAAGGCTTATGAAGCAGTAGCTTCAAGATACTCTTCGTAGTTTCCTTCGAAGATATCGATTGTTCCATCATCTTTGATTTTTATAATTTTATTTGCAAAAGCATCTATCAACTCACGGTCATGAGATACACAAATAACTCCACCTTGATATTCGTGTAGCGCTTCGCCTAGAGCAATAATAGCTTCAAGGTCGAGGTGGTTGTTTGGTTCATCCATTACTAAGAAGTTTGCACTGTCCATCATCATTTTACTTAGCATAATTCTGTGCTTCTCTCCACCAGAGCATGCTGCTACCTCTTTACTCTGCTCTTCTCCAGAGAATAGCATTCTTCCTAAACATTTACGAATTTCATCAATATGCCACTTTTGGTCAAAGCCCTGTATCCACTCGTAAAGTTTATCGTGACTATCTAGCACTTCAGTTGTATTTTGCGGGAAATATGTTGGTGTAACGGTCTGCCCCCACTTAACTTCGCCACTATCAGGTTCTAAGTTACCCATAATTATCTCTAAAAGTGTTGTTTTACCGACACCATTGCTACCGACAATTGCTATTTTATCTGTTTTTTCCACTTTAAAAGAGATATCATTTAATACCTTGTGCTCACCATATGATTTAACAATATTTTTAAGCTCTAAGATTTCGTTTCCAATCTCTCTATTGGTTTTAAACATTATTGATGGGTCTCGTCTTGCAGAGATTTGAACATCTGCAATATCAAGCTTATCTAACTGCTTTTGTCTACTTGTTGCCTGTTTTGCTTTCGAAGCATTTGCGCTAAATCGTGCGATAAACTTTTCTAAATCCTCTTTCTCTTTTAACTTTTTACTACGCTCGAGCTCTGCTTGTTTTTGCATAAGGTTTGCAGCTATATACCAGTCGTCGTAGTTTCCGGTAAATTCGCGTATTGTTTTAAAGTCTAAATCTAAAATATGTGTTACCGTTGCATTTAAAAAGTGTCTATCGTGCGAGATAATTACTACTACCCCTTCATATCTTTTGATCTCATCTTCTAACCATGCAATTGTTGCCATATCCAGGTTGTTTGTTGGCTCATCGAGTAGTAGAATATCTGGTTGCAAAAAGAGAACCTGTGCTAAGAGTATCTTTACCTTGTCTCCACCTGTAAGTGTACTCATTAAGTCATTATGTTGCTCTATTGGGAAACCAAGAGATGTTAACAGCTTCTCTACTTTTACTTCGCTCTCATAAGTTGGGTCCTCTTCGGCACAGATAATCTCTAAATCTGCCAAGCGGTTATTAACTGCATCATCATCAAAGTTCCCCTCCATATAGAGCTTCTCTTTCTCTTTTTGCGCTTCATAGAGTCTTTTGTTTCCATATAGAACCGCATCTTTAATTGCAAAATCTTCAAATGCAAACTGGTTCTGGCTTAAAACCCCAAGCTTAGCACCTGGCTGAATCTGTACCTCGCCGTCGCTCGGCTCTAGCTCTCCAGAGAGTATCTTCATAAATGTAGACTTTCCTGCACCATTTGCACCAATCAACCCGTAGCGTTTTCCTGGGTCTAGCGTTATATTTATCTTCTCAAAAAGAACTCTTTTACCATATCGTTGTGTTATATTTACTGTACTTAACATTTATCTCTTTCTCCTAATATTATCTTCTCTATCTTCTAAATTTTCCGGGCGCATCTACTATCGCCTCTTGGCAATTTGAACGTATAGTTTTTGCATTTTTAATCAATTTTGAAATATCTGAACCTTGCCCTTTTAGAGATATCCAAATCTCACTTAAAAGCGGACCTTTGCACTTCATAGCAATTTTATTTGCAATATCTTTATCTATTAGTCGTGCTGCAACTCTTTTTATATTAAAAAGTTTAACACTTTTACCAATATTGGCTCGCAGATACTCCCCCACTGTGGCATCTAGCTTTTTAGTCATTGTAAGCGCATCTTTAAAGTATCTGATTGGATCATTTGTATAACATGTTCCATGTTTAACCCACTCATGCCTTTGCAGTTTGCTTTGGTAGCCTGGCATATACTCTTGCATTAACGCTAATACTTTGTTATCTAAGTTCAATTTTGGCAATGCACCCCATCTATGCTGTTTATCGAGCTCTTTAATAGTGCTATTAACACTGCAGTAGACATTGTTTCGAGGTTGCGGCCATAAACCATGTAATACTAAACGATTTTTTGCATCGGAGCCATCTCTTTTACACTCTTTTTTATTCATATGCTTTTCGCAAAAAGCGTTATGCCAGCTTAAAACAAGCACTGAGTCCAAGTTGCTCTCTACACTCTTGGTAGACTCATTTTTAGGCTCCTGCAACTCTTGTTGCATAGGCTCAACTACACTTGAACCTACAGACGCATTATTAAAACAACTGCTGCTCACCCAGCGATTAACGGGGTTTGCGCCGGGGACTCTTATAAAGTAACTCCCTTTTCGCTCCTGCAAAACAGGATAACTATGCCCCTCTTTTAAAACTACATGCCCATAGTTTTTACTATGTTTTAAGTTATTAAATGCTTCACACGCTTGTGTAGATGTAACACTTTTAGCAGTTGCCACACCACAAATAAGCACTAGAACAACAGCTGTTTTAAAATAGCCACTCATTATATATCTTGGTTAATAGTTTTGCTAAATTCGTTAAAATAGATATCTTGTAGCTTATCAAGAGAGATGCCTACTCCATCTATCGCTACACTATCACCGCCAACTTCGCCTATCTCTTTTGCTTCTATTCCTATCTCTTTTGCTAACTCTAAGACTCTATCAAGTTTTGCACGCTCTACTGTAACAATTGCTCTACTTTGGCTTTCGTCAAAAATATTAATCCCCTCTAAACCACTCGTAACTTTTGCTCCCAAACTAGAGATAGCAGAAGATTTAGCTACAGCAATTGCCAAACCACCAATATTAATATCTTTTGCACTCTTTAAAAGACCCTCTTCATTTGCCTTTATAATAAGCTCCCAAAGACTTAGCTCTGCCTTGTAATCTAATGGTGCAAACTCGCCTTTAACTTCGCCAAGTATCTCTTTTAACACTAAAGAAGCACCAAACTCGCCCTTTGTACTCCCTAGTATTACTATTACATCGCCAGCATCTACAAATTTACTTCTTAAAACACTCTCTTGCGACTCATTTACACCAACCATTGCAATTGAAGGTGTAGGGAATATACTAACACCATCAGTCTCATTATAGAGCGACACATTACCGCTGACTACTGGAGTATTTAACTCTTTACACGCCTCTTTAATACCTTCGCAAGCTTGGGCAAACTGCCACATAACCTCTGGATTCTCCGGATTACCAAAGTTAAGACAATCTGTAATTGCAAGTGGTCTTGCACCACTCATTGCAACATTTCTACCACTCTCCATTACTGCCATCGCTGCACCTTTAAATGGATCGATATAGCAGTATCTTGTATTACAGTCACTACTCATAGCCAACGCTTTGCCATTCTCTTTTACACGGATAACACTTGCGTCCAGGCTTCCTGGGTGCTTTTCGGTATTTGTCTGTACAGTCGAATCGTATTGAGTGTAAACCCACCCTTTATCTACAACCTCTAAAGAGTGGAGCAGTTTTTCAAAAATCTCTTGGCTATCTTTCTCTTTAAGTGCATCTACATTTGCATCTTTAATCTCTTTTAAATATGTTGGCTCTTTTGTTGGTCTATCTAAAATTGGTGCCTCTTCGCTTACAGGGTCTACTGGAATATCTGCTACTTTTTCTCCATGCCAGAAGAGCTCCATTCTGCCTGTATCGGTTACTTCACCAATTACCTCTGCATCAAGATCCCATTTTTGGAAAATCTCTACAATTTTCTCTTCGCATCCAGCTTTAGCACAAATGAGCATACGCTCTTGTGACTCACTTAACATAAAGTCATATGGGGTCATCCCCTCTTCTCTAGCTGGAACTTTATCTAAATGCATTACCATACCGCTGCCGCTTCGCCCTGCCATCTCGAACGAACTACTTGTAAGCCCTGCTGCACCCATATCCTGGATACCTACAACATAGTCTGTCTTAAAGAGCTCCATACAAGCCTCTAGCAGTAACTTCTCTGTAAATGGGTCACCAACTTGCACTGTTGGGCGAAGAGACTTACTCTCTTCAGTAAAGCTGTCACTACTCATAACAGCTCCACCCAAGCCATCACGACCGGTTTTTGAACCAACATAGATTACAGGGTTTCCAATCCCCTCTGCTTTACCATAAAAAATTTCATCACTCTTCGCAAGCCCCAAAGAGAAAGCATTTACCAAAATGTTCCCATTATAGCAGCTCTCAAAGCTCATCTCTCCACCAATTGTTGGCACACCCATACAGTTACCATAACTTCCGATACCATCTACAACACCACGTACCAAGTGTCGCTGATAACGCTCTATCTGTCCATCACCATCTACATCGCCAAAACGTAAAGCGTTTAGGTTTGCTACTGGTCTTGCACCCATTGTAAAGATGTCGCGCAAAATCCCACCAACGCCTGTTGCAGCACCTTGGAACGGCTCTATAAAGCTTGGGTGGTTATGACTCTCCATTTTAAACACTGCAGCCATTCCATCGCCAATATCGATAACCCCTGCATTTTCACCCGGACCCTGTATAACCCATGGCGCTTTCGTAGGAAAACCATTTAAGTACTTCTTAGACGACTTATAAGAGCAGTGCTCACTCCACATTGCAGAAAAGACACCAATCTCTAAAAAATTCGCATCACGACCAAGAATCTCTTTAATATGCTCATAATCTACCGGCGTTAACTTATGTGCACTAAGCACCTCTTCTAAATTTTCAATTGCTGACATTCAATACCCTTGGAGAAAAATTTTCTTATTTTACTCAAATTGCACTAAAGGTGTGGTAAAATAGTTTCTCTAAACAATAAAAGGGTATTTAGAGTGAAAAAGTGGATAAAAGAGATTCTTACAATGGCAATTGTATTAATAGTTGCATCTTCAGCTATTGGCTACTATAGAGGTATGAGCGTAAATAGCAATTTAGACACACTACAAGCAACAACAACTTTAGATGCTAAAAGTGTAAAAGCTATTCTTAGCAGCAATAAACCATTAATTATAAACTTCTGGGGCACCTGGTGCCCTATATGTAACCAAGAGGTCTCTACTCTCTCGAAACTGGCAAAAAGAGACGATATTATACTCCTTACAGTCGCCGTAAACAGTGGCAGTAACCAAGATATAGAAAAATATATGCAAAAAAAGGGTATTAACTTTTTAGTCATTAACGATAATAACGGTAAAATAGCAAAGAGTTTTAATGTCGAAACATTCCCGACAACACTCTTCTTTGGTAAGAGTAGAAAAAAGGTTATTAAAGATAGTGGCTATACCACATATCCAGGTTTCTTAGCACGCATAAAATTAGCTGATAACGAATAAATATAACGAGAAAAAAATGCACGAGAATAAACATATAGAGAGTAAAATCACACAAGAGATACTAAACAGCCTCCCCTCGCCATGCTGGCTATTAGAGGAGCACCTACTTAAAAAGAACCTTAAAATATTAAATAATATAAAAGAAAAAACCGGTGTAAAAATACTTTTGGCTCTTAAAGGCTATGCACTTTGGAAAAGTTTTGATACTGTACGGGAGTACCTGGATGGTTGCTGCGCAAGCGGCTTACACGAAGCCCAACTTGCTAAAAA
>JANTGQ010000043.1 GCA_024762845.1 Nitratifractor sp.
TCCCTCTATCTGCTCTAGTATACTGTAAACCTCTTGGAACTTAGTTTTATAATTTTGTACCAATCTATCTGAACCCTCACGGAGTTTGCTAATATGCTCCCAAAGATTTGTATTATTAAACTCTATTGGCTTTATGACATCTATAACTTTTTGCCCATTGTAGTATAAAAAGTATAAGTTTTTATCAAAATGGACACCAATAGCTTTTTGACCAATTAAGTTATTTTCTGCAAGTACACTAAGCATTGAGCCTTCTCTTTGTTTAAATTTACGCACGCGATTATGGTTGCTTTGAATATTCTCACCCTCTAAAACTCGCAATTCTCTACTCTCAACCGGCTCAAAAAGCCTCATTTTATCAATAATAGTTTGCTCATTCAATGGAACGACTGCCAAGTTGTTGGCAATAGTCATAATATTTTTTTTATTTTGCACAGTTAATGGGAATACGACTCTCTCTCCTTTAACAAAGAGCTGTGTATCCTGGTTGATAAAGAGTGTAGTATCTTTTTGTGGAGTTATTGGAATATCAAAATCGATTGAATAGTCTGCATCTTCATTTTCACTGCACTCTCTGTAGCAAATATAAGGTAACCCTAAATTTAAAAGCTCTTTTGCCAAAAGCATTGTAATGCCATCGTCAGCATACTTTACATATGCACTACTACCAAAGAGTGCTTTTAAGTCATCACTTTTTGTAGATATTCTTAAAATTGGACGCTCAATACTTAGCAGGGCATTAAACTCCTGCGGTATTAACATTAGTTTAGAGTTGATTACATTTGCATCGCAAAAGAGAAGTATTGAACCTTCTAAATCACTATCTTTAGTCGGTTTAAAAAATTTTCGATACCCATTAAGTGTTTTTGCCAAAAGCGTTTTATCTTTGTTTATAGCCTTTGCAGCTACTTCAAAGAGTTGTTTGAAACTCCCTTTATCATTAGCGTAACGCTCACTTTTTTTGTCTTTCATTTTTAAGTTTATACCACACTCTAAACAAGAGACTAATGGGTAATTTTCTCTAAAAGGGTTCTTTTTTAACTCTTCTTCGCAACTAGGGCAGGGGCTTAAAAATTTAAAAGTAGTATTTTTTCTGCTAAATGGATACTTCTCTAAAAATGGGTGTTGCCCACCACAACTATTGCAAGATGTAAATGGATAGTAGTATCGATTTGAGCTAATATCAAACATCTCTTTTTGGCAATTTGGGCATAAAGAGATGTTAAGAGGCAAGTTATCTTCTTCTATATTTTCTAGCTCAATAGGCTCATTTAAATAGTAGTGTTTACTTTTTCCTAAAAAGAGTGATGCCGGTAATAGTTGCTCCAACCCTAACAGAAATGCATCTAAATTCTCTTGCTCCTTTGGAGCTTCTATATATATCTTTTTACTTGATTGTGTAACTCTAGCATCAATTTTAGAGCTTTGAATATATGCTTTAATTAAATTCTTTATATACTGCTTTTGCGACTTAAACTCTATTTCAAATACAAAATACATCTATTCCCTTAATTTTTAAAATCTTATATTTTTTGGATTAGCAACTTCTTCTATAACTTCATCAAAACTCTTAATATTACCGTTAGAGCTTAACTCTAAACCATATCTTTGTAAAATGTTAAGCGTCTCTTCTAAAAGTATAGATAATCTCTTTTTAATAGTGTCGCTCAAACCATTTTTTACATCTATAATATTTTCTGGAGCTATTGTTAAAAATTCTATCTCGGCAATATCCTCTTTAATAGAGCAAATATCTACCATCATCGATATCTCTACCTCATTGGCAGTTTTTCTAATTTGACTCAAACTTGCCATCTCTTGTGCAGAATATTTAACAATCTCTCCAACACTTTTCTCTTCAGAAGTGGTCGTTACTACTAATATTTTATCAAACTCCTGATAGTAACTCATCAATCCAAACCCTAAAAGTGAACCGTCAACTATCTCTAAATTATCCGGAATATTATAGTTTGCTTCTATATATTTTGTAAGGTATGTGCCAACACCCTCATCGTAAAACATTATGTTGCCAACACCAATAAGTGCAATTTTCTCCATATATTTTATGATAAAGAAGCTATTACGCCTCTTTATCTTCCTTTACAAATTTTGTTCCACCAAATACAATAGCTATGTCACCCTCTTGCCAGTATATTGTTCTCCAAACTTGGTAGTAGATATGAATAACGACCCAAGTAATAATAAACCACATAATATAATGGTGCATAATTCTTACATCCATTAATGTTGCCGGTCCTGTTCCGCCAACTATTGCGTGGCTAAATGGAATTGTCCAGTCAGTTACTAAGTGTAGCATTGCAGGCCACCACGAACCAATACTACTCTCTCCGCTCTCAAGACCATGCACATAGAGCTGTAGACCACTAAAGAGCATCCACGCAAGAAGTAGATGAAAAATTGCAAAATAGACTGCATTAAAGCTATCTAAATGGCTACTGTCAAAATCTTTTTTTCTATTAAGCGTTATAAGATTCATAAGTACTGCCAAAAACTCTTTTATATTTTTGCCAGTAGGTATTACTTTTTTATACGGTTTTTCAAATCTTGAAAAGAAGTAAAGATATGCTACTATAATCGATGTAACATCAAAAATAATTGCAACTATAAAGTGTCCCCATCTATTCCAAGCCATAACATATTTATCTACTGCGCTCTCGGCAATAAGTGTTTGATAGTAGGGTTCAGCTATGTAAAGCCCCGTTACTATTGCTACAATCATCGAGAAAAAATTAGCCCAGTGGACTATCCGCATTGCGGGTGTCATTCGTTTTACTTTTTTATATCCTTCTTTCATAACACTCTCCTTAGAATGCGCAAGTTGGGTCAACTTTGTAAACAGCTAACTCCTTACCCTTGGTATCTACTACATGCACAGCACAAGCAATACAAGGGTCGAAACTGTGAACCGTTCGAATAATCTCTAAAGGTTGTTCAGGGTCAGCAACTTTTGTACCGATTAGAGATGCTTCATAGGCTCCTAGCTCTCCTTTGGCATCTCTTGGACCTGCATTCCATGTAGATGGAACAACAGCTTGGTAGTTTGCTACTTTACCATCTTTAACAACCACCCAGTGACCCAGTGAACCTCTTGGTGCTTCTGCAAGACCCATCCCTTTTGTATCAACTGAAACTTTATCAAAGTCAAACTCGCTCCATGTGCTTAAATCTCCACTTGCAGCATTCAGTGCTAACTCATCTACCCACCCCATCATGGTGTCAGCCATTAGCTCAGTCTCAATTGCACGAGCAGCAGTTCTACCAACAGTAGAGAAGAGTACCTCAATAGGAAGACCAGAGCGCTTCAAAAAGTTGCCAACATATTTTTTTATTTTTTCATCGCCACTAACATACCCTACAACCATACGAGCTAAAGGTCCTACTTCTACCGGTTTACCATCATATCTTGGCGATTTAATCCAAGAGTATTTCTCTTCTGTTTTAAGATAGGAGTAACCATCTTCTTTTTTCTTTAAACCTGTATATTTTGGAATTGTAGTTCCAACATATGGATGCTCTGGTTTTCCAGTACCTTCATACCAAGAGTGTGTTACATCTTCTGCAATTTTATTACTATCTACAGGATATATTTTGCTTAAATCTCCATTGAGTACAAGTCCTTTTGGAAATAAAAGCTTTGATTTATAAAAACCAGTGTCATCAAGTCTAAAATCTCCATATGTCATATAGCTTAATAAACCACCACCAGTTCCACCAACACCTTTATAGGTTGCATCTTTATCTGTGGCTTCATCTTTATACATTGTTCCAGCCATATAGATATCTGGAAGGTATGCACCTTTTACAAACTTTCTACTCTCTTCTAGAAGGTTTTTAAACAAGGCTATTCTTGCAGGGTTTTGAATATCCTGAACACAAGTTACCCCACCAACAACAATAGATTGAGGGTGTGGGTTTTTACCACCAAAAATTGCCTGCATCTTAGCCATATCTCTTTGAATATCTAAAGCTTTGAGGTAGTGTGCCACACCGAGTAAGTTTTGCTCAGGTGTCAGTTTATAGTGTGGGTTCCCCCAGTAGCCATTACCAAATATTCCTAGACGCCCCTCTTTTACAAATTTAATAATTCTATCCTGTACAGCTTTAAACTCTGCCGCGCCAGATATTGCTGGTGTAGCGCCTGCCACCTCTGCCCATTTAACTGCCTCAGCTGCAGCCGCTTGTGGATCTGCTTTTGTTGCAGATACAACATCAACAAAATCAAGTGCATGTAGATGGTAAAAGTGCACCAAGTGGTCATGTAAATAGAGAGCACCCTGAATTAAGTTTCTAACTATTCTTGCATTTTTGGGAATAGTTATTTTAAATGCATCTTCAACAGCTTCGATACTTCTTTGGTAGTGTGTTCCGGTACAGACACCACAAATTCTCATAGCCATTAAACCGCAATCTCTAGGGTCACGACCCTTCATAATTGTCTCTATTCCTCTAAACATTGTAGAGGAGCTGTAAGCATCTGTTATTTTATTGTTTTCATCAATAACTGCTTCTATTCTTAAGTGCCCTTCAATTCTTGTAATTGGGTCAACTATTATATGTTTTTTACTCATTTGTTTCTCCTTTTTTACCAGCTACTACACTTGCTGCCGCATGAATTCCAATACCAATACCTGCAGCGGTTAATAGACCAAGTCCAAATTGGTCTACAGTTTTTTCTACACCACCTGTTGGTGCTTTTATGTTTGCATTTGCCATTGGGCGCTCATATGCATATTTATCCCAAAAGTCCGGTTCACTACACCCAATACATCCGCGACCCACACCGATTGGCCAGTTTACACCTTCGTTGTATCTTACAATTGAGCAGTTATTAAATGTCATAGGACCTTTACATCCCATTTTATAAAGACAGAAGTTATTTTTCGCTCCCGTATCTCCCCACTCCTCTACATACTCTCCTGCATCAAAGTGCGCTCTTCTTTCGCAGTTATCATGAATTCTATATCCAAATGCAAATTTAGGACGAAGCAGAGAGTCAAGCTCTGGAATTTGTCCTGTTAGTACATAGTGTAGTAGTACTCCTACCATATTTGCCGGGTTTGCCGGGCAAGCTGGAATATTAATAATTGGTTTTCCATTTACTACTTCCATAACACCCTTTGCATCTGTTGGGTTAGGTGCAGCTGCCGGGATACCGCCAAATGTTGCACAACTTCCAACTGCAACAACAGCTGCCGCATCATCAGATACTCTTTTTAAATGATCATAAAATGTTTCAGCTTTTGCACCAATTGTCCCAAATTGACCATCCATACCCATTGGTACTGACCCCTCTACAAAGAGAAGGTATTTCCCTTTAAAAGTTGCTATCGCATCTTCTAACTGCTTTTCAGCCTGATGACCAGAAGCAGCCATTAAAGTTTCCTGAAACTCCAAAGAGATAATATCTAAAATAATTTCATCGACTTTTGGTCCATCACTTCGTAAAAGAGCTTCTGAGTTCCCTGCACAATCTTGTAGCTCTATCCAAATTACTGGGACTCTGTTCATTAAAGTTGCTGCTTTGGCAACAAGTGGTGTAAAAGATGCCGGAAGCATTAGCATAGCAGTTGTTGCGCTTGCCCACTTTAAGAAATCTCTTCTGTTAACACCTTCATCTTCAAGAGCGCTTTCGATTTTTATTTTATTGCTTACAGGGGGCAACTCTTGCAAACTCTCTAATCTTGTTTTACATTTTTCATAAAGATTTGCATAATATTGCTCCCCCTTATTTGTTTCTACTTTAGCACTCTTTGCTGTAAAGAGGCTCTTTATAGATTCTATTCTTTCACTTGCCATAATCTTCTCCTTTTAAAAAATGAATAATCATTCATATATTACTGCAAAGGAGTTTAATAACTTATGAATATTCATTCAATTTACTTATATATTATAAATTTTAGAAAGATGAGTAGAAAGTAAACAGGAGTAAAAATATCCTATTTGTATCAATCAGTGCGTTGTACAAACAGAGCAAACATCAAAAGATTTAAAGACGAAAGAGGCCAGTTCATCGCTCTCTAAGCCAATCATAGCATTTGCTGCTACACCTCTTTTTTCTTCTACACTGTTGCTTAAATTCCACTGTGTAGGTGTTATAATTTCATATTTAGAGATAATCGACTCTTTAACTTTGACTCTATGAATCAAAGAGCCTCTAGCTGCCTCTACAGTGCCTACTCCACTGAAATCAGATGGCGTTGCTTTCGACTTAAGTGTGCAACTCTCTTGTGTTATATCTAGATTTTGCAAGAGCCCCTTAGTGTAATTTAAGAGTATTGCTACTTCATGCACTCGTGCATATATCCTAGTAATTAAAGAGTCTCTATATCTTTTACGCAAACTCATAATAATGGGCTCTTTATTGATAATTGCTCTAGCCATTGGTCCAACTTCGTAAAATCTATTTTTGTATAGCGCGGCTTTTGCTTTAGTACCAGTTTGCTCTAACTCTTTTACAAACCTCTGGTCAATAGTAGATGTAGTTGTTGCAATCGATTTTGCACTCTTAAAAAAAGCAGATTCACCCAAAACAATGAATCTATCATAACTTTTCCCAATCTTTGCCAATTGATTATCTTCTAAAGTAAAGAGCAGTTTTCCAAAATCACCCCCTAGAGTTTTTAGTTGGCTTAGAGACTCTATAGATAAATACTCATCTAAATCCATTCCAATCAGAACCTTTTGGGTAAAACGAATTGCTTCATCTATTAGATTTTGAGCACTTATAATATCTATATATGTTGGGTCGCATGTAACTCCACCAGGTACAGCGTAGCTAGAGTGTGGCCATTGACCTGCAAAAATAGCTATTGCTTTTGTAACTGTGTTGGCAATATATGATGCTTTGAGTGCATAGTTATCATCTGGATCACTTTTTAGAACTCTGTTTAACTGCGGAAAAATTGTTAAGTAGAGCCACTTTATATGGTTTTGAACAAGTTCGCAACTTAACGTAAACTCTCTTATATCTTTTGCTTTTTTACTCAACTCAAAAGTAAAACCTGCATCCCTAAAACCACTCTCAAGAGCCCTTACGCTTGCAATTAAGTGCGCATGATTACAAATACCACAAACTCTTGGAGTAATAACTAATGCATCTCTAGGTGCTTTGCCTTTTAAAATCTCCTCAATACCCCGATAGAGATCAAATTTTATATCTACATCATCAATTTTTCCACTCTTAAAGCTAAACTCTAACTCTGCTTCACCCTCAATTTTCTCTATGAGTTTTTTAACTATCATAATCTATAATATTTCTCTCTAATCTTTTTATTGTAAAGCTTTTAGCAATACCTGTAATTGTCAGGTATGCTCGTTTAGAAACCTCTAGTGGCATAGTAGCTGGAATACCCATATTGGTTTTTGTAAAAAAGAGCCGCTCTTTAGGAAAAGTTGGTTCAGTGCATCCAAAACATGGAGTTCCTACGATAGTTTTAGAGCTTGTATCATTCCATAAAATTTTATTACAACTTCCTCTACTATATGGACCTTGGCAACCATGCTCATAAAAAGAGCACCCCTCTTTATGTCCAAAACCTTTTGTATCTATCTTCCACTCAAAATACTCATTTCTACTACACCCGGTATGCACTGTAATATTATAAAGCTCTTGTGGTCTATTGAGTTTATCAATAGGTATAGTGTTACCACTACCAAGCATCTGCAAAACATAAGAGAGCCATTTTGGGTGTATGGGACAGCCAGGAAGAGAGATTAGTTTATCTTTGTAACTGTTAAAATTCTCTTTCACTCTCTCTTTATCGAAACAGAAGCCACTTATTCTTTCTGGATCATACTCTTTAAAAACTCCACCAAAAGTTGCACAGGTGCCTGCTGTAATAATATGTTTTGCCTCTTGTGCATAGTTCTCTATCAACTTGCTATAATCAACACCATTTTTGATTAAGCCCTTCTTTATAGAACCCTCTATTATCAATATATCACACTCTAGCTGTTTGTGTAAAATATCTTCTAAGCTGTATTTTGTATCAATGAGAGGAAAATAGATTAGTTCAAATTTTGAGAGAATTGCAAAAAGGTCAGGATGGTTAAAAAACGAGTGACTATTACCGTTACAGGTAAGAGACTGCAGCCAAAGAAGTTTTAACTTTTTCATCTCTTTAGTGCATTGTATATATTGTAAGAGATGTCATCTATATACGCTTCTAACTCATTTGGTAAAATCTCTTCGCCTTTTAAAAAAACCATGCCGCCAAGGTAGCCCATAAAGAGTCCAAAAGCAGAAAAAAAGTCTTGATCTCTTAACTCGCCACACTCTACACCATTATCAAAAAATATCATAATTTCAGTTACAAATCCAGAGACACAAAGCATACCTTCACACCCATCCTTAAAGACATCTCTATACGAGAGATAGACTCTTAAAAAGTACTCTATCATCTCTGGGCGCTCTTTTGCCATGGAAAAGTAGAGTTCTACTATCATCTTTATCTTTTTTTCTGTTGAGGTATCTAGCGCGTTTACTTTTCTTATCTCTGCCCCAACAGTTTCTGAAGTATATTTAAGAAGCTCTTTTGCCAATATATCTTTAGATTTAAAATAGTTGTAGAGGTTTCCTACACTCATATTTAACTGCTTTGCAATATCTGGTATTGTAGTTTTATGAAATCCATTTGAAGAGAAAAGTTTTAAAGAAGCCAAAATTATAGATTCTCTTTTTAAGGCTTTTTTATCCAAGTTTATCAAGAGTATACCTTTTTGGTAAATTGTATCATAAAAGAGGTATAAGATTAAAGAGAATATGTAGTGTGGTGTGGCAAAAGGCAATGAAACCTTTTGCTAAAAATTTATTTTAATGAAGAGATATATTCAGCTACTGCTTTGATATCTTCGTCGCTAAGTGGTCCTGCTTGACCTTTCATTAGCATACCCATACCTGCTACGTTTCTTGTACCAGCTTTATACTCTTGTAGTTTTTTCTCTAAATCAGCAGCTGCTTGACCTGCAATAATTTCTGACTTTCCAAG